>DWYI01000034.1 GCA_019118765.1 Candidatus Allofournierella merdavium
ACCCAGGAGCAGCTGGACTGGGGCGTCGTGCCCGGCAGCACCCTCAGCGAGGAATACGGCTACGCCCCCGACGGCAGCCTGATGCCCGGCTGGGTGATGTCGGAGGTGTGGGGCCACCCGGTGCGGGAGGAGGACTATGCCCCCGCCCCCACCACCTTTGACGACGGCTGCCCCCTGAGCCAGCATCTGCACACCGGCAGCTGCAACGACCGCTATGTGGACGGCTGCTGGGGCGGGGCGCACACCTGCACCGGGTCCTGCATGTTCGCGCCGGCGTCCGAACCGGAGGTCACCCAGCCCGAACCGGAAGTGACCGAACCCACGCCGGAGGTCACCGAGCCCACGCCGGAGGTGACCGAACCCACGCCGGAGGTGACCGAACCCGCGCCGGAGGTGACCGAGCCCACGCCGGAGGTCACCGAGCCCGCGCCGGAGGTCACCGAGCCTGTGCCGGAAGTCACCGAGCCTGTGCCGGAAGTCACCGAGCCGGCCCCGGAAGTCACCCAGCCCGCCCCGGAGGCGGCCGAACCGGCGGCACAACCCGCCGTGGAGTCGGCGGAACCCGCGTCCCAGCCGGCCGCGTAAAGCGGCGGCAAGGGCGGGCCCGCCGCCCATCCCCTCAAAAAAAGAGCGGCCGGGCAGCCCCGGAAAGGGGCGCTCGGTCGCTCTTTTTTGCGTCCGGGGAGATTCCGGATAAAGTTCAACAACAAAGCGCCTTTCGGTCAGGGGCGCAGCTTCCGGGCCAGTTCCGCCTTCAGCGCCTTCAGCGCCTCCAGCGCCTCCCGGTGGCGCAGGTTCTGCATCCCGGGGAAGGCCCGCAGCAGGCGACGCGCGCCAAACAGCCGCCGGTCGGTGAGGGAGGCCCGCAGCAGGTCCCGCCGCGCCTCCAGGTCGGCCAGCCGGCCGGGCAGGGCCTGCCGGCCCTCGGCCAGCTTGTCGTCGGCGGCCAGAGCCGCGTCGCCCAGCCCCTTGCTCACCGCGTCGCTGCCCCGGCGCAGGGCCGCGGCCAGCTTTTCCAGTTCCCGCAGGTCCCGCTCCAGGCCCGCCAGGGTCACCAGCGTGGCGGCCAGGTCCGCCGCCATCACGCCGGCCATCACCGCCAGCAGCACCCAGCCCAGGGTGTGCGGCAGCCGGTCCACCAGCCGGGCGATGGGCGGGTGGAGCAGCCGCACCGCCGCCATGCCCCCCAGGCCCCAGGCCAGGCTGAATTTCAAACAGATGTAGCCCCCGATGTTGAAGGGCTGGTCGGAGTAGTCCCACCAGCTTGTGTGAAAGGCCTTTTTCAGCACATAGCCGGTGGCCAGCTCCAGCAGGCTGGTGAGCACCAGCGAGCCGGCAAAGAGCAGCAGCAGATTGTCCGCCAGCGGCTGCAGCGCCAGCAGCACCACCACCATGCCCACCCCGTAGATGGGGCAGACCGGGCCGTTCAAGAAGCCCCGGTTGACCCACTGGCCGGAGTTGACGGTGCAGAACACCACCTCCAGGCACCAGCCCAGAAACGCGTAGATGAAAAAGTACCACAGCAGCTGGTACGGTGTGAACGGCATCGCTCTCGCCCCTTTCCCTGTCTGCCATTATAGCACAGCTTGCGCCGCTGTGGTATACTGGTATCGCAAAGGGGGCGACGGGCATGGCCGAGCGGTGGATCCTGCACTGCGACTGCAACAGTTTTTACGCCAGTGTGGAACTGCTCAGCCACCCCGAACTGCGCCGCAGACCGGTGGCGGTGTGCGGCGACCCGGCCAGCCGCCACGGCATCGTTCTGGCCAAGAACGAGCCGGCCAAGGCCCTGGGGGTCAAGACCGCCGAGACTATCTGGCAGGCAAAGCGCAAATGCCCGGACCTGGTGCTGCTGGCGCCCCACCGGGAGCGGTACGTCCACTATTACAAGATCATCAACGAGATCTACTGCCGCTGCACCGACCGGGTGGAGCCCTTCAGCATCGACGAGAGCTGGCTGGACGTGACCGGCTCCTGGCAGCTGTTCGCCCAAAGCCCCGGGGACCTGGCCGACCGGCTGCGGGCCCAGGTGCGCGAGGCCACCGGCCTTACCGTATCGGTGGGGGTGAGTTTCAACAAGGTGTTCGCAAAACTTGGCAGCGACTACAAAAAGCCGGACGCCACCACCCTCATCACCCGGGAAAACTTCCGGGACATCCTCTGGCCGCTGCCGGCGCGGGACATGCTCTTTGTGGGCCGCTCCGCCGCCGAAAAGCTGGCGGGGATGGGCATTGCCACCATCGGGGACCTGGCAGCGGCGGACGAGCGGGCGCTGGCCGCCGCCCTGGGCAAGCTGGGGCACACCCTGAGCCGCTACGCCCGGGGGCTGGACGACGCGCCGGTGCGCCGCTGGGGCGAAAAGGAGCCGGTGAAGAGCGTGGGCAGCGGGCGCACCTTCCCCCATGACCTGACCACCGCCGCCGAGGTGCGCTCGGCGCTGGCGGCCCTGTCGGACGAGGTGGCGGCCCGGCTGCGCCGCCACGGCCTGTGGGCGGGGGCGGTGCAGCTGACGGTGCGCTACGCCTCCCTCCAGACCATCACCCGCCAGCAGCGCCTGGCCATGAGCACCCACCTGGCCCGGGACCTGGCCGGGGCGGCCTGGCAGCTGATGGCGGCCAACTGGCGGGAGGGCACACCGGTGCGGATGCTCACGGTGACGGCGCAAAGCCTCGCCGACCAGCCGGCGGCGGTGCAGCAGAGCTTTTTTGAGGACGCGCCCCGACCCGACCCGCGGCGGGAGAAGCTGGAGCGCAGCCTGGACGCCATCCGCAGCAAATACGGCAAAGGCGCCATCGGCGCGGGCAGTATTCTGCAGAAGGACCTGGGCCTGGGCCGGCTTTCCATGGAGCGCCGGGAGGAAGAGGACGAGGACGACCAGCGGGTAAAAGGGCCTCTGTGAGGGGGCAGGAAAGGAAGAGGACATATGATCGAAGGGGTATTGTTTGACATGGACGGCCTGATGTTCGACACCGAGCGGCTGTGGACCGAGGCATGGCTGGAGACGGCCCGGGAGGAGCATCTGCCGGTGACGCTGGACATCGTGGTGGCCATGCGGGGCCGCACGTTGACGGACTGCCGGCAGGTGTGCCGCGCCGCGCTGGGGGAGGACTTTGACTTTGACACCTACCAGGAAAAGGCCCGGGTGGTGATGGCCCGGCTGGTGAACGACCGGGGCCTGGACAAAAAGCCGGGCCTGGTGGAGCTGCTGGAAGAACTGCGCCGCCGGGGGCTGCCGGCGGTGGTGTGCACCAGCACCCGCCGGGACACCACCGAGCAGTACCTGCGCATGGCGGGCATCGGCGGCTTTTTCAAGGGGCAGATCTGCGGCGACGAGGTGACGCGGGGCAAGCCCGACCCGGAGGTGTTTTTGAAGGGCGCGGCGCTGGCGGGCGTGGCGCCGGAGCGGTGCATCGTGCTGGAGGACAGCCCCAACGGCATCCGCGCCGGGGCTGCGGCGGGCTGCAAGGCGGTGATGGTGCCGGACCTGATGGAGCCCACCGACGAGCTGCGGCGGCTGGCGGCGGCCATCGTGCCCGACCTGTTCGCCGTCATTCCCCTTTTGAGCGAACTGTGAACTGAATTTTCAAACGGGCCCTGGGCGAACCTTCGGTTCGCCCAGGGCCCGTTTTTGCCTTTTTCAGTTCTCGCCCTCCCAGAAGCGGATGAAGCGCCGGGTGGCCAGGGTGGCCTGGGGCAGGCAGGCCAGGCCGATCTCCACCATCTGCGGCGGCGAGAGGGGGATGGCCCGGATGCCCTTGTGCTCGGGCAGGATCTGGGTCTCGTTCACCAGCGCCACCCCCAGCCCCGCCCGCACCATCTCGTGCGCCGCGTAGCGGTCGGAGGTGGTGAACTTGGTGTTCGGCTCCACCCCATAGCGGGCGAGGATCTGGTTCGCGTCGGTCTCCTGGCTGGAGCAGATGTCGATGTAGGGCTCCCCCGCCAGCGCCTCCACGGGAAACACCTTTTCGCCGGCCATGGGGTGCCGCTCGTCCACCAGAACCATCATCCGGTCCTTGCGCAGGGGCATCCACTCCAGCTCCTCCTCTCCCCGGCACACAAGACACAGGTCGATCCGCCGCTCCAGCACCGCCCGGCGAAGCTCCCGGTTGTAGCCCCACAGGATGCTCACCTTGATGTTGGGATACCGCTCCACGAATTTCACCACCTGCCGGGTGAGCAGCGGGTAGCTGGCGCTGTAGGCCGTGCCGATGGTGAGCGAACCGATCTCCAGCCCGTTCAGCTGGGCGACCTGCTGCTTGAGTTTTTCCTCCGCGTGGAGAAAGGCGCGCACGTCCGGCAACAGCAGCCGGCACTCGTTGGTGGGGGTCACCCCCCGGTGGTGGCGCACCAGCAGCGGAAAGCCGATCTCCTCCTCCAGGGTGGTGATGATGCGGCTCACGCCGGAGGTGGTGTAGTTGGTCTGGGCCGCCACCGCCGCCATGCTGCCGCTGTCCACCGCGTTCAGCAGGATCCTCCATTTTTCAACATTCATAACAGCCTCCATCGTTGACATTTTCGCAATGCAACCTGTATAAACCTTCACTTTACAAAAAGGATACCCCGTGGTTAAATGATTGTCAAGGGGAAAGCGTGAAGAATTTAACACCCTTGTGTCGATTCAAGCCGTGTCTGCCCGGCCGGGGCACGGCGCTCGCCGCCTCCTGTTCGTCCGTCATCGCTAATTTTCCTGTAAGGAGTGAGTCAAACCATATGAACAGCATGGTTATCTGCCTGATCATTTTTGCGGTCATGATCATTCTGTTTTTCAACCGCAAGCTGCCCATGGCCTTTACCAGCATGGGTGTTGTGGTGGCACTGTTCGTGACCGGCTGTGTGGACGCCCCGACGGTGTTCGCCGGCTTCGGCAACAACAACGTGCTGACCATGGCCGGTATGTTCATCGTGGCCGCCGGCCTGTCCCGCACCCAGATGGTGAACAACATCACCAAACTGCTGTACAAGATCACCAAGGGTTCCTTCACCAAGGTGCTGGCGTCCTACATTCTGGTGATCTTCCTGCTGGGCCAGTTCGTGCCCAGCCTGCCCGCCCTGTTCGCCATGGTCTATCCTCTGGTGATGAACATGTGCAGCCAGCTGAAGGTGAGCCCTTCCAAGATGATGTACCCCATCGCCGTGACGGTGGTGTCCACCTCCTTCGTCATCGAGCCCATCGGCCCCTACGCCGCCTGGTACGTCACCCAGAACGGCTACCTTGAGTCCTACGGGTGGACCGGCCAGATGCTGAGCATGTGGAACGAGACGATGGTGTTCCTGCCCACCGCCATCGTGACCCTGCTGCTGACCATCTTTGTGCTGCCCCGCATGATGCCCGATGAGCCCGACATCCCCCTGGCCGCCATCTCCGGCCCCAGCATCAGCGAGCAGGAGCCTCTGTCGCCGGTGCGCGAGGTGATCGGCTACGGCGTGTTCATCCTGGTGGTCATCGGCCTGATGCTGGGCCTGCCCTCCTGGGCCGTGACCATGGCCGGCGCCGCCGTGGTGACCCTGACCGGCGTGCTCACCGAGCAGGAGTCCCTGGTGCGCATGAACATGAGCATGGTGCTGCTGTACGCGGGCGTCACCGTCATGGGCGAGGCGCTGGGCAACACCGGCGCGGCCCAGCTGCTGGGCGACGGCGCGGCGGCGCTGCTCTCCGGCGTGACCAACGGCTACGTCATCGGCGCGGTGTTCTACATCGTCTCCTTCCTGATGACCTCGTTCCTCTACAACAAGGCCACCACCACCGTGCTCATCCCCATCCTCATCATCACCTGCAGCTCCATCGGCTGCGATCCCCGCGGCCCCATCATCCTGTGCTCTCTGGCGTCCATGTCCTCCCTCATCACCCCGATGCCCAACCCGGTGGTACCCATGGCCATGCAGGCCGGCGGCTACACCCAGAAGACCATCCTCCGGGTGGGTCTTGTGCCCGCGGTGGTCCGCGGCGTGGTGGGCGTGCTGATCGCCATGACCCTGTTCCCCGCGTTCGGCTGATCGCCGCCGCACCCATCCCTTTCGCAACCATAACAAGGAGGCAATACTGATATGAAGCGTTTTGAAAATAAAGTGGTCGCCATCACCGGCGGCGGTTCCGGCATGGGCCGCGTTTCCAGCGAGCTGTTCGCCCAGGAGGGCGCCACCGTCTGCGTGGTGGACATCAACGGCGCCGCCGCCCAGCAGACCGTGGACAACATCCTGGCCGCCGGCGGCAAGGCCAAGGCCTACACCCTGGATATCACCGACGCCCCCGCCATGGAGGCCTTCTTCAAGGATGTGGTGGACACCTTCGGCCGCATCGACGTCTACTTCACCATCGCCGGCATCAGCCCCATGGGCACCGCCGTGACCACCAGCGTGGAGGACTTCCGCAAGGTGGTGGCGCTGGACATGGAGAGCGTGTTCCTGGGCTGCAAATACTCCATCCCCTACATGGAGAAGCAGGGCGGCGGCGTGATCCTGAACCTGGCCGGCACCTACGGCATCCGCCCCACCCCCAACAAGCTGGGCTACTCCGCCGCCAAGGCGGGCGCGCTGAGCATCACCCGCTCGGTGGCCATCGACTTTGCCCGCAGCAACATCCGCTGCAACGCCATCTGCCCGGGCTTTGTGAACACCCCGCTGAACAACGGCTTTGAGGGCGAGGCCCGCCAGCGTTTCCTGGACACCTACCAGCCCGCCCCCTTCGAGATCCAGGCCCGGGACATCGCCGAGACGGCGCTGTTTTTGGCCAGCGACGAGGCCCGCGCCATCACCGGCCAGGCCATCGTGGTGGACGGCGGCACCGAGGCCTCGCTGTACCTGAACTACAAGCGGGCCAAATAAACCGCACGAACAAGCTTTGCCCGGCGCGCGGCGCACGCCGCCGCGCGCCTTTGCTGTTTCCGTTTCGGGAAAGGAGCGTAATATCATGAAAGAGTATATCGTTGTGCCCGGCTGCCTGTGGGACGGCGCCGCCGACGGTGTGGTGAGCGGTCAGGCCGTGCTGATCCGGGACGGCGTGGTGCGCCGCGTGGGCCCCAAGGCCGACCTGGTGAAGGAGGCCCCCGGCGCGCAGCTGCTGGAGGACGCGGACTGGCTGATGCTGCCCGCCTTTGTGAACGCCCACGACCACGGCCGCGGCATGTCGCCGGTGTCCTTCGGCACCCCCGATCAGGCGCTGGAGGTATGGCTGCAGGACCTGAACAAGCTGCCCGCCATCCCCCACTACGACGCCTGCTGGTACGACGGCGTGCGCCTTGCCTCGGCGGGCGTGGGCACCGTGCTGCACAGCCACAACCCCAACGGCTTCGCCAACATCCGCGAGGAGATGGTGCAGGCGGCCCGGGGCTACCGGGACGCGGGGGTGCGCAGCATCCTCTGCCCGCTGTACCTGGACCAGAACAAGCGCATCTACTACGACCGGGACAAGTTCATCCAATCGCTGCCCGAGCCCCTGCGCACCAACTTTGCCGCCGGCATCCACGACCGCATCATGACCATCGACGAGTATCTGGAACTGGTGGAAGGCATCCAGGAGGATCTGCGCAAGGAGATCGACGAGGGCTGGGTGGAGGTGCAGCTGCACCCCAACGGCGGCCAGTGGTGCAGCGACGAGGCGCTGCTGCGCATGAAGGAATACGCCCTGGCCCACGGCATGTACATCCACCTGCACCTGCTGGAGACCCAGTATCAGGCGGAGTACGCCCGGCGCACCTGGGGCAAGAGCTTCATCCGGCACTACCAGGACATCGGCTTTTTGGGGCCCTGGGTCTCCTTTGCCCACGCCGTCTGGCTGGACGAGGAGGACCTGCAGCTGATCGCCGCCTCCGGCGCCCATCTGGTGACCAACCCCTCCTCCAACCTGCGGCTGCGCAGCGGCGCGTTCAATATGCGCCGGGCCTGCGAACTGGGCCTCGCCTGCGGCATCGGCCTGGACGGCTGCGCCTTTGACGACGACCAGGACTACCTGCGGGAGATCCGCGTGGCCTGGCTGAACAACCGCCACAACGGGGTGGACGGCGGCGTGCCCTATCTGGACGTGCTGAAGATGGCCACCTCCCGGGGCGCCACCGAGGCCGCGCGGCCCCTGTCCCAGGGCGTTTTGAAGGAGGGCTGCAACGCCGACTTCGTCTGCGTCAGCCTGGACAGCATCACCCGCCCCTACACCGACCCGGGCCTTGACCCCCTGGCCATGCTGGTGCAGCGGGGCACCCGCGCCAGCGTGCGGATGACCTTTGTGAACGGCGAGCAGACCTGGGGCGTCGACGAGGCCTTCCGCGACAAGGAGAAGGCCGCCGAAGAGCGCATCTGCGCCTCCATCCGCCAGCTGCGTGCCGCCGACCCCGGCAAGCGGGACAACGAGCCCCTGCTGAGCCGGGTGCACGACTTCTACGCCGCCAGTCTCCGCAAGTGAGCGGGCCGAAGTGAGGAGAGCGTGATATGAACAGCAAGACCTCCCTGCGCAAGGGTGTGTTTCTGCCTGCCTTTCTGCTGGTGCTGGGCACCGGCGTGGCGGGCCTTGTGAACAACAAATTCCTGATCGACCGGTTTCAGGCGGTATTCAACTGGTCCTATGTGAACCTGAGCTGGATGTACCAGCTCATCATGGTGGCGCTGTTTTTGCTGTGCTGCCTGCTGCTCTTCTCCCGCAAGGGGGACATCCGCATCGGCGGAAAGGACGCAAAGCCCAAATACGGCTTCTGGACCTGGTTTGCCATGTCGCTCACCGGCGGCATCGGGGCCAGCATCGTGTCCTCGGGCGTGTCCCAGCCCATCACCTTCCTGGAGAGCGTGTGGGGCGAGCTGGAGGGCTACGGCATCGAGCCCGGCTCCTCCGACGCGGTGCTCTTCGCCCTGGGGCGCTCGTTCCACGAGTGGGCCTTCTTCCCCTACGCCTTCTACGGCCTGTGCGGGGTGCTGATTGCCTATGTGTGCTACAACAAGAACAAGCCTCTGACCATCTCCAGCACCCTCACGCCGCTGTTCGGCGACAAGGCCAACCGCCCCGTCGTGTCGGCCGTGGTGGATATGGCCGCGGTGCTGGCGCTGGCGCTGGCCATCGTGGGCACCCTGGGCACCTTCATCGGCCTGGCGTCCTCCTGCCTGAGCCAGATCTACGGCGTGTCGGTGGGCGTGCCGGTGATGTTCGCCATCATGGCGGTCACCACGGTGGTGTATCTGCTGTCCTCCCTGAGCGGCGTGGACAGGGGCATCAAGTTCTTTGCCCGGCTGAACTTCCGGTTCTACATGATCCTGCTGGCGGTGGTGGCCCTGCTGGGCGGCTCGCTGGCCTGGATCCTGAACACCGGCACCTCCTCCCTGGGCTACTGGCTGCAGAACCTGCCCCTGTGGGCCTTCGACACCGGCACCGCCGGCGGCGAAAATCTCATCAAGTGGTGGACCATCTACAACTGGACCTTCTGGATGGCCTTCGCGCCGGTGACGGGCGTGTTTCTGGCCCAGCTCAGCTACGGGCACACCATCCGGGAGGTGCTGGTGGTCAACTGGATCATGCCCAGCGTCTTCGCGGTGATCTGGTTCTCCATCTTCGGCGGCTGCGCGATCGACTGGCAGCTTTCCGGCGTGGTGGACCTGGCCGCCGTGATGCGGGAAAACGGCACCTACGCCGCCATCTGGAGTTTCATCCGGCAGCTGCCGCTGAGCGCGGTGCTGGTGCCGGTGACCCTGTTCGTGATGCTGATCTCCTTTTCCACCAGCGCCGACAACAGCGTCACGGTGATCTCGGCTTTGTGCATGCGCGGGCGCAAGATCGGCGACGAGGCCCCCGCCCCGGTGAAGATCGCCTGGGGCGTGGCCATCGGGCTGCTCTCCTTTTTGCTGATGGCCTACGCCTCCGGCGGCAAGGGCAACGACGGCGTGCGCTACATGGTGGTGTCCATCGGGAGCGTGTTCTCCCTGCTCATCATCCTGCAGATCGCCGCCGCGGTGCGGGCCTTCTTCTTCCCACCCCGGGATGACACCCCCCAATGACCTGCCGCCTTTGGCAGGGCTCCTTTAAGCACAGAGGGCCCCGCGGAGTTTTCTCCGCGGGGCCCTCTGTGTTCCTTTTTCAGTCAGATGCGGGCTTGCCCTCGCCGGCGAAGAATTCCCGGGCGAGGCGCACCACCGTGCCGGAAAGCAGCAGCAGCGCGATGAGGTTCGGGATGGACATCAGGCCGTTGAAGGTGTCGGCGATGTTCCACAAAAGGCCCAGGTCCACCGTTGCCCCCAGGATGGCCACGAAGGAGTAGACCACCAGGAAGGGCCGGATGACCTTTTCGGTGCGGCACAGGTAGGAGATGCAGGTGGAGCCGTAGAGGCCCCAGCCGATGATGGTGGAGAAGGCGAAGCAGCACAGCGCCACCATGGTGAACAGCGACACCCAGCTGCCGTAGGTGACGGTGAAACCGGAGATGGTCAGTTCGGCGCCGGCCTCGGTGCCGTAGGGCACCGGCGTGCCGCTGCACAGGATGACCAGGGCGGTGAGGGTGCAGATGACGATGGTGTCGGCAAAGACCTCGAAGATGCCGAACATGCCCTGCTTCACCGGCTTTTGGGTGTCGGCGCAGGCGTGGGCGATGCTGCCGGTGCCCAGGCCCGCCTCGTTGGAGAAGATGCCCCGGGAGACGCCTTTTTTCAGGCTCAGGAACACACTGCCCACCACGCCGCCGGTGAAGGCCCGGGGCCGGAACGCGCCGCCCACGATGGCCGCCAGCACGCCGGGCAGCTGGCGGAAATGCACCGCCACCACCCCCAGGGCCAGCACCACATACAGCAGCGCCATGAAGGGCACCAGCTTTTCGGTGACGCTGCCGATGCGCTTGATGCCGCCCAGCAGCACCAGCGCCACCAGCATGGCCACGAAGATGCCCACCGCCAGGTTCAGCAGGGGCAGCGTGTCCGCGCCGGCCAGGCCGTACTGGAGCAGCGCCGCGTCGATGGAGGTGACGATGGTGTTCACCTGGGTGGCGTTGCCGGTGCCGAACACGGTGAGCACGCCGAACAGCGAGTAGAGCACCGCCAGCCACTGCCAGCGCCTGCCCAGGCCGTTTTTAATGTAATACATGGGGCCGCCGGTCCAGTTGCCCGCGGCGCTGCGCTCCCGGAAGTGCAGCGCCAGGGTGACCTCGGAAAACTTGGTGCACATGCCCAGCACCGCGGAGCACCACATCCAGAACACCGCCCCCGGGCCGCCGATGGCGATGGCCCCCGCCACGCCGGCGATGTTGCCGGTGCCCACGGTGGCGGCCAGCGCCGTGCACACCGCCTGGAAGGGGGTCATGGCCCCGTCCGCCGCGCTCTTCTTTTTGAACATCCGCCCGATGGTGGTGCGGATGGCATAGGGGAACCTGCGGATCTGCAAAAAGCCGGTGCGCACGCTGAGCAGCAGCCCCACGCCCAGGATGCACACCATCGCCGGCACGCCCCAGATAAAGTCGTTCACCGCCCCGTTGACGGCACGGATCCATTCGATCATGTTCTTTCCTCACTCCCGTGTGTTTCGTCCGGCCCGCCGCACCGGGCCGCGGCCGTGTCAGCCCTCGCCGTGCTCGGCCCGCCAGGCGGCGCTCTCCGCCTTCTCGATGGCGGTGCGCTTCGCGATGGCATCCGCCAGCGCCTGCTGCTCGTGTTCCAGCGGCAGCTTGCGGGCGATGAGGGCCTTGGTCTTGATGCCCTGCTCGGTGAACATGGCCTCGTGCTCGGTGCGGATGTTCCAGGCGGGCTCGTCTGCATGCAGGTCCCGGGTCTGCCAGGTGATCTCAAAGCCCGCCTCGGGGAAATAGGCCAGGCTGTCGTTGAACAGGCCCTCGTCGTCGGTCTTGAAATACACCTCGCCCCCGTCCGCCAGCATCCGGCGGTAGAGCGCCAGCTGCCGCGTGTGGGTGAGCCGGTGCTTTTTGTGGGCCAGCTTGCGGTTCCAGGGGTTGCAGAAGTTGATGTAGATGCGCTGCGCCGCGTCCCGCTCGTCCATCACGTTCAGGATGCGCTCGATGTCAAAGCTGGCGATGAGCACATTGTCCACCGGCATCCCCTTTTCGGCATAGGCTTTCTCGATCTTGCGCTTGGCCAGGATCAGCACCTTGTCGGTGATGTCCACCCCCAGATAGTTCACCTCCGGGTGGGACGAGGAAAGCCGGGCCAGATACCCGCCCTTGCCGCAGCCCAGTTCCAGGTGGAAGGGCTGGTCGGGCCGGGCGAACAGGCCGCGCCAGCGGCCTTTGTTCTCCAGCGGCTCGTGGGCGTGCCAGGGGGTAGCCAGCAGTTCCGGCCGCGCGTAGGGTTTGAATCGCATTCGCATGGGTGTCGTTTCTCCTTATTCCGTGAATTGCCGCGCCCAAAACGCGCGCAGAGCGTCCATGTCCGCCGAAAAGCTGCCCTGCACAAAGCCGGGCTTGCCGCCGCCGCGCCCGTCCAGGGCGGCGTTCAACTCTTTGCACAGGGGCCGCAGGTCCGCCCCCTCGCCGGCGCAGGCGATGGCGTAGGCAAGGCCGCCGTCCTCCTTTTCGCTCACCGCGCAGCAGACGCCCGCCCGCGTTTGTGACAGGGCCGCCGCCAGCCGCCGCAGCCCGTCGGGGGAAAGGCCCGGTTTGCACACCAGCGGGTTTTTGGCCCCCTCGCCGGCGGCCCAGAGGGCGAACAGCTGGTTCTCCAGGCCGGTGAGGCGGAACTTCGCCGCCTCCAGCTCGCCCTTCTGCCGCTCCACCGCGGCGGCCAGGCCCTCCACCGGGGCGGAGAGGGCCGCCCCCGCCCGGCGGCACTGGCCGTCCAGCAGGCGGTGATAGGCCAGCGCCCGGCCGCCGCACACCACCTGCAGCCGGGTGCCGGTCTTATACTTGATGTGGTCGATGATCTTGATCTGCCCCACCTGCCCCGTGCGCTGCACATGGGTGCCGCAGCAGGCGCAGCAGTCCGCCCCGGGCATGGTGACCAGACGCACCGGGCCCTCCAGCTCCTTCTTGCTGCGGTAGGTAAGGCTTGCCAGCTGCTCCTTTTCGTACCAGACTGCCTCGGTGGGCACATCCTGCCAGACCACCCGGTTGGCCGCCTCCTCCGCCTTCGCCAGGCCCTCGGCGTCCACCGGCACGCTCAGGTCCATGAGCAGGTAGTCCGCCCCAATGTGAAAACCCACGTTCTCCGCGCCGAACATGCTGTGCAAAAGGCCCGAGAGGATGTGCTCCCCCGAGTGCTGCTGGGTCAGGTCCAGCCGGCGGGCGGCGTCCACCCTGCCCTCCACCCCGCTGCCGGGGTCGAGGGGCCGGTCGGTGAGGTGGCGGATGACGCCCTCTTTTTCGTGGACGTCCAGCACCCGCGCGCCGCCCAAAAGACCCTGGTCGGCGGGCTGGCCGCCCCCCTCGGGGTAGAAGGCGGTGCGGTCCAGCACCACCTGCCAGCCGTTTTTGTCCGCTTCGCACTCCAGCACCCGGGCGGTGAACTCCAGCACCCGGGGCTGGGCGTAGTAAAGTTTTTCGGTGTGTTCCATGGGTGTTTCTCCTTTCGGCGGCAAGGCCGTAACAAGGGCATTATACCACAAACTTGCCGCTGGAAAAAGCCCGGCGGATAGTGTATAATAAAGCAACATCTTTTTAAAATGAAGGAGGTGCGGCCCGTGAGGCGACTGCTGGCCATTCTTCTTGCGGCGGCGCTGCTGGCGGGCTGCGCCGCCGACCTGCGGCTGCTGCCCCAGGGCGGGCAGGACCCCGCGCCTTCCGCCGCCCCCGAGGCCACCCCGGCCCCCGGGCGGGTGCTGGCGGTGTGGGACGAGACCGGCGTGCTGGCCGAGGCGCTGGAGCTCTATGCCCAGGCCCAGGGGGTGACGGTGGAACCGGCCGCCGACGCCGCCGGCGCGGCCCTGGCGGTGAGCGCCGCCGAGCCGGCGGACGGCGCGGCGCTGGACCTGACACAGCAGGGCGAACTGGTGCAGGGCATGGCCGGCGCGCTGACCGGCCAGCAGACGGGCTGCCGCAGCCTGCCCCTGGCGGGCAGCGCCTACGGGTACCTGGCCGACCGCGCCCGCCTGACGGCGCTGCTGGGGGCCGCCTTTGACCCCGCCGACCTGCAAAATGCCACCGCCGCCCAGTGGCGGGACTTCGTCGCCGCGCTGGAGGATTGGCTGGAGGAGCCCGCCGAGGCATCGGTGACCCTGAGCGGCAAGGAGTATTCCCTGCCCGCCGAAGCGCCCGCCGAACTGGCGGGTCTGGAGGCGGTGTTCACGGTGGCCGGCGCCGACCGCTTTTCCGGCCCGGTGCTCTCGCCGGTGCTGGGCACCTGCTACACGACCGCCGAGGAGGCCGCCGCCGGCGGGCGCACCGACGCCCAGCTCACCGGGGCGCTGAACAGCCTGTGGACGCTGCTCACCGACGAGACGGGCAGCCTCGCGGGGGCGGGCGAAAACGGCGCGGCCCCCGACCGGGCCGGCGCCCGGGCCGCCTTTGCCGACGGAAAGGCCCTCTTCTACCGGGCCAGCGCGTCGGAGGCGGCGGCAGCGGGCCTTGCCGCCGAGGACACGGTGGTGGTGCCGATGAAGTTCACCTTTGACGACACCGACCTCCACGGCGGGTTTTCGCTGGAGGAGCTGCTGGGGCAGCCGGTGGCCACCAGCGGCGGCCGGGTGTACATCCCCGCCGGGGCGGACGAGACGGGCCGCAGCGAGGCCTGCGCCTTTTTGCTGTGGCTCTACGCCAGCGAGGCGGGGCGGCAGCTGATGGAGGGCGCGCCCGCCCAGGGCCTGCCGGACCTCTCCGCCGCCCTGAGCGCCGAGGCGCGGGCGGCCATCGACGCGGCGGGGGACGACCTTGCCGGCCTTTCACAGTTCACCACCGCCGGGCGCCGGGCCTTCACCGGCGCGGTGCTGGCGGCCTTGCCATAAGGGAGGAAAAAGCAATGCGGGAAAGCGGCGTACTGATGCCGGTGTTCAGCCTGCCGGGGCCGTACGGCATCGGCTGTTTCGGCAAAGAAGCCTATGGATTCGTGGATTTTCTGGCCGATGCGGGCCAGCGGGTGTGGCAGATCCTGCCCCTGGCCCCCACCGGCTACGGCGACAGCCCCTACCAGAGTTGTTCGGCCTTTGCCAACAACCCCTATTTCATCGACCTGGACGACCTGGCCGACCGGGGCCTTCTGAAAAAAGGGGAATACGAACATCTGCCCTGGGGCGGCGAGGCGCGGGTGGACTACGGCGCGCTGTACCAGCTGCGCTGGCCGGTGCTGCGCAAGGCGGCGGCGCGGTTCTTCGCCTTCCCGGAAGACGACTACTACGCCTTCTGCTTTTTGAACGAGGACTGGCTGGAGGACTACGCCCTCTACATGGCGGCCAAGGGCGAAAACGACATGAAGCCCTGGCAGGCCTGGCCGGAGGCGCTGCGCCGGCGGGACCCGGAGGCGCTGGCGGCCCTGCGCAAAGAGAAGGCGGAGGAGATCGCCTTCTGGAAATTTTTGCAGTACCAGTGCCACCGCCAGTGGTCGGCGCTGAAGGCCTACGCAAACCGCAAGGGCGTGCGCATTCTGGGGGATATCCCCATCTATGTGGCGGCGGACTCCGCCGACGCCTGGGCGGGGGGCGAGATGTTCGAGACCGACGCCCAGGGCCGCTTCACCCGGGTGGCGGGCTGCCCGCCGGACTATTTCTCCGCCGACGGCCAGCTGTGGGGCAACCCCCTCTACGACTGGGCCTGGCACCAAAAGACCGGCTACGCCTGGTGGATCCGCCGGGTGCGGCACGCGCTGGAACTCTACGACATGGTGCGCATCGACCACTTCCGCGCCTTCGACACCTACTACGCCATCCCCGCGGACCACACCAACGCCCGAAACGGCGTGTGGGAGCAGGGCCCGGGCACACAGTTGTTCGACGCGCTGCGCGCCGCCCTGGGCCAGGTGCCCATCGTGGCGGAGGACCTGGGGCTGTTGTTCGACAGTGTGCGCAAGCTGCTGGCGGACACCGGCCTGCCGGGGATGAAGGTGCTGCAATTCGCCTTTGACCCCTCCTGCGACAGCGAGTATCTGCCCCACAACCACACCGAAAACTGTGTGGTCTACCCCGGCACCCACGACAACGCCACCCTGGCCGAGTGGCTGGCCACCGCCCCCAAGGGAGAGCTGGCCAAGGCGAAGGTGTATCTCGGCCTGCACCGGGGCGAGGGCTTTGCCGCCGGCATGCTGCGGGGGGTGCTGGCCAGCTGCGGCAAGCTGGCGGTGGTGCCCGCGGCGGACTGGCTGGGCCTCGGGGCCGAGGGACGGATCAACACCCCCGGCGTGGGCCAGGGCAACTGGCAGTGGCGGGCAAAACCGGGCGCATTCACCCCGGCACTGGCGGCGCGGATGCGCCGCACCTGCGCCCTCTACGGCCGGTGCGAGGCCGCCCCCGAAGCGGCGGAATAAAAAAAATACATACTCCCCCTTTTTCCGGGCACACTACCGGCAAAAGGGGGAGTTTCTCATGCAGCGACACAACGACCAGAACCACGGCGACAGCGACAACGAGGCCGTGCTGAACGAGGTGGTGCGCAACACCGAGATGGGCAAGAACACCACCGAACAGCTCATCCACATCACCGAGGACCGGCAGCTGAAGGCCAGCCTGCTGAACCAGCAGCGGCAGTTCCGCCAGCTGAACCAGCGGGCCCACACCGCCCTGGCGGCCCTGGGCACCCACGGCCACGGCCAGGGCAGGATGGCCAAGATGGCCGCCCACATGGGCATTGCCTCCAAGACCATGACCGACAAGTCCAGCCGCAACCTGGCGGACATGCTCATCCAGGGTGCTACCCAGGGCTACACCGACTGCGAGATGGCCCGCCGGGACCACCCCGACGCCTCCGCCGGCGCGATGCAGCTGCTGGACGAACTGCAGACCCTGGAGCAGGACATCGCCCGGGAAATGAAGAACTATCTGTGACGCGAGGGGGCAGCCGCCCCTTCGGAAAAGCGCCCGGATGACCAAGGCCGCCCGGCGGGGAACTTCCCCGCCGGGCGGTCTTCTGGTCTGTTGTTTTATTCGCCTTTGCGCCGGCGCACCAGCAGCACCACTGCCGCCAGCACCGCCGCCACGGCCACGGCCGCCAGGATGAAACCGATGCCGCCGGCCTCGGCCCCGGTCTCCCCGGCCGCCGGGGCCTGGGTGGCCTCGGGAGCCTGGGTGGGGGCGGGGGCCTGGGTGGCCTCAGGGGCCGCCGGGGCGTCCTCCAGCTTTTCGTCCAGCAGCACATAGTCGGAGCAGTGTTCGATGGTGAAGGTGGCCACGCCCGCGCCGTCCACCTGCGCCTCGCCCACATACTCCAGCACCACCGCGGTGGGGTTGAAGTAGTAGAGGTACTTGACCGAATCGGCCTGCTCCGCCCCCACCTGCACGCTCACCCGGGCGGGCCCGGGCAGCGCGCCGTGGTAGCTGAAGTAGAGATGGATGGCGGGCATATCCTGCAGCAGCGGCTGCATCAGGTGGGCGTTGGGGCTGGTCAGCGACACGGTGGTGTCAAAGCTGGCCCCTTCGATGGCGCCGGCGTCGGTGATGGCCGCGCCCTCAAAGCGCCAGGTGTAGCCCTCGCCCTCCAGCACCAGGGTCTTGTCGGGGTGCTGGGCCAGGATGCCGAAGGCGCCGGCGCTCACCAGCGGCTTGCGGTCCACCGCGAAGGTCACCTCCGCCTCCGCGGCGGCGGCGAACCGCTCCTCCACCTCCAGGGCGCTCACCAGCCGGTTGGCGCTGCCGGCGGCCGGGGCGGGGGTGGCCGACGGCGCGGGGGCGGCCTGGGTGGCGGGCGCGGGGGTGGGCGCGGGGGCGCTCTCGCCGCCGGTGGTTCCGGCGCTGCCGCCGTCGCCCGCCGTGCCGCCGCCCTGGGCGCTCTCCTCCTTCAGGGTGATGGCCCCGGCGATGAGGTACTCGGAGCAGTGGGCCACCGTGACCACATAGTAGTCCACCCCGTCCACGGTGGTCTCGCTCACCGCCACGATGTCGGCCTCCTTCACGGTGCCGCTGGCGGTGTCGATGTAATAGAGTTTCAGATCGTCGGCGGTGGTGCCGGCGGTCTTGCGCACCAGCACGGTGGCCTCGCCGGGCAGCGCGCCGTCGTGGCTGAAGTGCACATACTGGGCGATGGCCTCGGGGTTGGCCACCACCTTGTCCACCACGGCCTTGGCCGCGTCGGTGGGCGCGTCGGTCACCTCCAGGTCCATCCGGTCGGGCAGGCTGGAGGCCAGCTTGCCGCTGTCAAACTCCCAGATGGTGGTGACCAGGGCCTTGTCCTCCACCTGCTCGGTGACGGGGATGCTCACCGCCGCCGCCGTGCTTTTCATCTCGGCAAAGAGGGCGCTGTCCAGCAGGGAGGCGCTGGAGAGGGTGCGGTCCACCGGCACGGTGTATTCCGCGGCCCGGGCGCTGCCCGGCTTCGCGCCCGCCAGGTCGGCGGTGTAGAGGGTCATGGCCTGGTCCACGAACCAGGGGGAGTAGTACACCTTGCCGGTGTAAGGCGCGCCGGCGGGGTCGTTCACGGTGAGGATCGCCGGCTTTGCCGCGGCGCCGCCGTGCTCGTAGTAGTTCTGGGTGGCGGTGATGTTGTTGTAGTTGGTGCGCACCCGGAAGTCGTTGGTGTTGCCGGTAAAGAGGTTCATCTGCACCCGGCACACGGTGTACAGCGACGCGCCGAAGTCGACGGCGGTGGTATTCCCGCTGAAGGTGCAGCCGTTCACCCGCAGGGCGGCGGCGACGCCCTGGATGGCCAGGATGTTGTTCTCGAACCGGCTGTTGGTGGCTTCAATGGCAAAGGTGCCGGTGCCCCGCACGCCGGTGATGCAGTTGCGCACCGTCAGCTCGGAGACATAGCAGTTGTTGCCGTTGGGGTCGATGCCGTCCCGCGCGCCCCGGCCGTCGATGGTGATGCCGGTGATGGGGACGGGGTTGGCGGCGCCGATGGTGATGATGGCGTTTCCGTTGGTGGCGTTTTCGCCGTTGATGACCACCTCCGCGCCCTCGGCCGCCCGGATGGCGATGTCCTTGTTGTGGAGGATATCCATGGAATAGGTGCCGGACTCCAGGTAGATGGTGCCGGAGAGCATACTGGAATAGGCCGCCTCAAACTCCACCGCGCTGCTCACGGTGACCGAGTCGTAGTGGGGCGGTTCATAGCAGAACACCGCGCCCCGGTAGATGTGCGGGGCGCCCGCTTTGTCGTTGAACGACACGGAGATCTCGGCGATGCCGGGGGTGGAGGTGTCGTTCACCTTCACCCGCAGGCCGATGGCGTTGTTCCCGTCGGGGGTCTTCTCCAGATACTGTTCCACCGTGGCCAGGCCCACGTTGCTGCTGGTGACGGTGAGGGTGGAGATGTCGATGTCGTCGTAGAGGGCAAAATCATACCGGGCATACTGGCCGTTGCCGTTGTCGCCGCTGCCCTTGGTGATGTAATAATCATGCTGGGAGGCTGCGGAGCCCGCCTCCACGTTCAGGTGGATGTAGCTGAGGGCCGCCGGGTCATCGCCGCCCACCGCGGCGTAGTCCTCGGTGAAGCCGAAGGAATCACTGCCGTAGAGGTCGCCTTTAATGATCTCCATCGTGCCTGCGAACTCCATGTTCCCGTCCAGGATGCTGAGGGTGAAGAAGAGGGTGGCGCCCACCGGCACATTGTTCTCCACCGACACCTTCAGCACCTTCACCGAGCCGCCGTCCGCCGTCCAGTCGATGCTCTGCACCCTGAAATACTGGTGGATGTCGCCCGCCATGCCGGACTGGGAGGTGCCCACGATATCGCACAGGGCGCCGTCCTTCACCTGGTAGATGTAGATGGGGTGCAGGGTGCCGTACTCGTCGCCGGGCTGGAACACCAGCTGCTTTGCCTCGGCCGCCTCGGACACGCCATTATAATAGTAGAAGCCGTCGGCTTTGCCCTGGGCGGAGAGGCTGGCGGGCTGGTAGTCGGTCATCCGCACGGTGATCGGGGCAACGCTCTGGGCGGGCAGGGGGTTCATCACCGCCACCACATACTTCTGGCCGCCCGCCGCGGCCTCGTAGAGGCCGGGAGCCCTGCCCGCGGTATCGAAGGAGAGCACGCCGTTTTCCAGGGTGAAATCGCCGCCGTCCGCCGGGCCGGTCACCCCTTCAAAGGTGACGACGCCGCTGTCGGCAAAGGCCTGCTTCACCTGGGCGTCGGCGTAGCCGGAAGGCAGATCCTCCGCCGCGCTGTTGCCGGTGACGGACACCGCGAACGAGGTGCTGCCGCCGGCAAAGGTGAAGTTCACCTGCACCCGGCCGTTCACGCTGCCGCCGGTGAGCAGGATGCCGGTGCCGGTGACGGTGCCGTCCTCGCCGGCGCCTTCCAGCACCGCCTCACCCACACTGCCGGCGTCCAGGGAGGCGGTAACGGTGAGCACCGCTCCCCCCTGCACCACCTGGAAGTAGATCTTCCCGCCCGCCGGCAGGTCCTGGGGGATGCTGCCCTGGGGCGCGTCAGTCCAGGGGCCCGCGGGCGACGAAGCGTATTGCAGCTGCGGCGGCCCGGGCAGGGGGTCTGTGCCGCCCTGACCGGCCTTTTCCGACACCTTCACCGCCACCGACGCCTGCGCCCCGTCCACCGTGAAGGAGAGGGTGTAGTCGCCGGGGGCGGCGTCCGCCGCGACGGACACGTTCAGATAGGTGTCGGCCAGGTTCGGGATCACGCCGCCCTCGGTCACGGTGAAGGCGGTGTCCGCCGCGGGCTGGTCACCCAGCACCGCGCCGGTGTACTCCACCTTGTCCATGGTCACAAGGGCGCCGTCCGCCGCCTCAAAGCCCACCATGAAGGACTGGCCCTGGCTCGTGGACCAGACTTGGGTGCTGTCGAACCCGGCGTTCTGTTCGGGGCTTTCAAACATGCCGACGTAGACGTGGGCGCTGCCCCCAAAGGCAGGCTGCTCCGTGGGCGTTTCCTCGCCGCCGGCGGCAAAGGCCCCGGCGGGCAGCGCCGTCAGCGCCATGGCCAGGGCCAGCGCCAGCGCCGCAAGTTTTTTCACTGTTTTCATCGTGTCATTCCACCCTCGTAAAAGTGTATTGAACGGTTTTCTCCCGCCGGGTCTGCAGCGGGTCGGCGTAAAATTCCGCGGTGACCACCGCGCCCCGGGAAGTCTCCTCCAGCCCCAGGATCTGGTATTCAAACCGGGCGGCGAGGCCCGGGTCGAAGCGATAGGCGTTTTGGGCCGGGTCGTAAAGGCCGCCGGCCCGCAGGTTAGAAAAGTCATGGATGGCAAAGAACTCGGCGGCCACCGCCTCCACGTCCTGCGCCGCCAGCCACTCGCCCCCGCCGCCCGCCCGCCGGCGGGCGATGTCGGTGCAGAAGGCGGCGATCCTGGCGCCGTTCTCCGGGGTGTTCTCCCCGCTGGTGAGGCCGTACTCGATCATCCGGCGGCAGAGCATCACCGCCTCGTTTTCCTCGTCCACCCGGTGAATGGCCTCGTAGTTTTCGTAGCTGCGCAGCGCCTCGGCGTAAAAGCCGCCCATCAGCTCGCTGGAGGCCAGCTCCAGCACCAGCCGCTCCCCACCGTCCGGGGGCGAAAGGTAGAACACCGCGCTGTCCTGCCCGGTGTAGAACACCGCCTCCTGCTCCAGCGCGGTGGGGGGCAGGCCGGCGTACAGGGGGGCGAAGTAGGCCCCGTCGGCGCTGGACCTCTCCGCCAGCGCCGCCCCGTCGCCGGCGGCCAGGTCCGCCAGAAAGCCCCGGGCAAAGGTCTGGGCCCGGGCCTTCACCCCGCTGCCCACCCGCACCGTGGCGGGGGTGTAGGGGAAGTATTCCGCCAGCACCGGGTTGGTCGAGACCCCCAGCCCCAGCGCCAGTGTACAGGCCGCGAAGAGGGCCAGCTGCCAGCGGGGCAGCGGGCCGTAGCGCAGGATGCCCCGCACCCGCTCGATCACCCGGGTGCGGGCAAAGGCCAGCTGCCCCAGCCGGAAGCGCAGGCTGCCCGCGGCGCAGCTTGTGAGCGCCGCGGCGTAGACGGTCCGCCGCTCAAAGCCCAGGGCTTCCAGCACCGCCTGGTCGCAGGAGGCCTCCACGTCCTCGTTGAACAGATAAAAGCACAGCCACACCAGCGGGTTGTACCAGTGGAAGGCGGCGATGAAAAAGGTCGCCGCCCTGGCCAGGGGGTCGTGCCGGCGCAGATGCACCATCTCGTGCGCCAGCACGCATTCCAGCCCTTCCCCTTCCAGCCCGGCGCCCGCCGGCAGCAGGATGCGGGGGTGGACCAGCCCGAACACCACCGGCGAGGTCACCCGCTCACAGACGAACACCCGGGGCGTTGCGCCCAGGCCCAGCCGGGCGGCGGCGCGCTGCGCCTCCGGCGGGTGGCACAGCACCGCATAGCGCAGCGCCCGGCGGGTGAGCGCGTAGCCCGCCAGCCACCAGACCGCCAGCCCCAGCGCCCCCGCCAGCCACAGCCAGGCCAGGGCGGTGAGCAGCCCCTCGGCGCCGCCTCCGCCCGCCACGGCCTGCAGGTCGGCCTCGTCCAGATAGCGCATGGTCACCAGAAAGCCGCCCCCGCTCTCCACCGCCGCCGGCCGGGCGAACAGCCGCAGCACGCTGAAGGCGCTGGAGAAGGACACCGGCACGCACAGCCGGAAAAACACCACGCCCCACAGCAGGTAGAAAAACCGGTGGGGGATGCGCCGCCGGGTGGCCTGCCGCCAGAGGATGAGCAGCACCGCGCCCGCGCTGCCGCTGATGCCCATGTTCAGCCCGTGGAGAAACAGCCGCAGGATCACCTGCCGCCCTCTTGCCTGGCCCGCTCGATCAGGTCGTTGATCTCGGCCATCGTCTTTTCGTCCGGTTCGCTGCCGCCCAGCAGGCCGGTGAGAAACAGCTTCATGCTGCCGTTGTACATCTTGTCCACCATGCGGATGGTCTTGTCCCGGGCCACCTCGTCCCGGCTGACCAGCGGGGTGAGCACAAAGCCCGGCTCGTCCCGCCGCACAGCGCCCTTTTCCAGCAGTTTTTTCAGAATGGAATAGGTGCTGTTCTTCTTCCAGCCCAGGGTCTCGGTGGCCCAGTTGGCCAGGTCGATGGCCTTGATCTGCCCTTCGTCCCAGATCTTCACCATCAGGTGCATCTCCGCATCGAAGATCGTGATCTGTGCCATGGTTGGTTCCTCCTCTCTTGCGCCTGCCGGGGCCGGGGCCCCGTTTGCTTTTTCCTCTTTATAATAGTATCACACCTTTATTCTGTCAAGACAGAATATTCTGTTAAAATGGAATGGCAGGGATCCGGGAGGGCAATTCCGCCAAAACAGTGAACAAAAAACGCCCCGGCGCAAAAGCGCCGGGGCGTTGGAAGCTATGGCCGATCAGTCCAGCCGGGAGAGCATGCCCGCCACGATTTTGGTGGCGGTGGTGACATACTCGGCGATGCTGAATTTTTTCACCACCAGCACCTCGTGGCCCGCCTCGTCGGCGTTGTCGCTCATGGCCCGCAGGATGACGCAGGGCACGCCGTTCTTCTGGGCGATCTGGCTCACCGCGGCGCCCTCCATCTCCACGCAGTCGGGGTGCACCTTTTCGGCGATGGCCGCCTTGGTGGCGGAATCGCCCACGAACCGGTCGCCAGTGGCGATGGTGCCGGCGATGGCCTTTACCCCCAGCGCCTCGCAGGAGGCCAGGGCCGCCTTTACCAGTTCCGGGTCGCCCTCGTAGCGGGCGGTGAAGGGGGCGCTCTGGGCGATCATGTCGTCCTCGGCGTCGTGGTAGAGCACCGTTTTGCCCACCACCACGTCGCCGATGCCCACCTTGTCGGTCATGTTGCCGGCAATGCCGGAGAAGATGATGCGCTCGGCCCCGAAGCGGGTGATGAGCACCTGGGTGGTGGCGGCGGCGTTGGCCTTGCCCATGCCGGCGCAGCACACCACCACCTGCTTTTCGCCCAAAAGGCCCCGGTGGTAGGTAACGCCCGCGTAGGGCTCGACGGTCACCCCGTCCAGCAGGGCGCACAACTGCTCCACTTCGTCGGGCATGGCGCCCATGATCGCGGTAATGCTCATTGTTTTCTCCTTTTTACACGTTGAACAGAAATTCGATGATGTCCCCGTCCTGCACCACATACTCCTTGCCCTCGGTGCGCTGCAGGCCCTTGGCCTTCACCGTGGCCATGTTGTAGTCGCAGGCGGCGAAATCGTCGTAACTCACCACGCTGGCCCGGATGAAGCCCCGCTCGAAATCCGAGTGGATCTTGCCCGCCGCCTGGGGCGCCTTGGTGCCCCGGCGGATGGTCCAGGCGCGGCACTCCTTCTTGCCGTCGGTCAAAAAGCTGATCAGGCCCAGCAGCCGGTAGCTGGCCTGGATGAGGTTGTCAAGGCCGGTGGCCTCAATGCCCATCTCCGCCAGAAACTCCTTCTTCTCCTCGGGGGTGTAGTCGGCGATGTCCTCCTCGGTCTTGGCGCAGATGGGGATGCACTCCGCCCCCTCGGCGGCGGCCAGGGCCTTCACCGCCTGGTAGTGCCGGTTTGCCTCCATGCCCTCCATCAAGTCGTCCTCGCTCATGTTGGCGGCGTAGATCACCGGCTTTGCGGTGAGCAGGCCCATCTCCTTTTTCTGGGCCATCTGGTCCTCGTCGGCCTCGTCAAAGGCGAAGCTGCGGGCGTTTTTGCCCTCGCCCAGATGGGCCTCCAGC
Organism: Candidatus Allofournierella merdavium; assembly: GCA_019118765.1. Classification (GTDB taxonomy): domain Bacteria; phylum Bacillota; class Clostridia; order Oscillospirales; family Ruminococcaceae; genus Allofournierella_A; species Allofournierella_A merdavium. The sequence goes on from DWYI01000034.1 coordinate 24,588, forward strand.
GCCTCCAGCCAGGCGGCGGAGGCGGCGGCCTTCTTGTCGCCGGTCTTGGCGGCCTTGGCGAACTTGGCGGCGCGGTTACTCACCACCTCCAGGTCGCTCAGGATCAACTCGGTGTCGATGGTCTCGATGTCCCGGATGGGGTCCACCGCGCCCTCCACATGCACCACGTCGGTGCCGTCGAAGCAGCGCACCACATGCACGATGGCGTCGCACTCCCGGATGTTGCCCAGGAATTTGTTGCCCAGGCCCTCGCCCTTGGACGCGCCCTTCACCAGGCCCGCGATGTCCACGAACTCCACGATGGCGGGGGTCTTTTTGTTGGTGTCCCAAATTTCGGCCAGCTTGTCCAGCCGCGGGTCGGGCACGGCCACGATGCCGGTGTTGGGGTCGATGGTGCAGAAGGGGTAGTTTGCCGCCGCCGCGTTTTTGGTGCTGGTGATGGCGTTGAACAGGGTGCTCTTGCCCACGTTGGGCAGGCCCACGATACCTAATTTCATGGTGCGGTTCCTCTTTCTGTGCAAAAATGCCGGCACGGGCCGGAAAGCGCATGAATATACAAATATCATTATAGCCCAAACCGCCCCGCCGCGCAAGGGAGAGAGGAGCCGCCGACCGCCGAAAGGCGCAAAAAAGCGGGGCCCGGCGCATGAGCGCCGGGCCCCGTCTGCTTGTCGGGACTCGTGCGAAAAAAGGGATCAGCCTTCATCCTTCCGCTCCAGTTTGCCGTGCCGGACCCGCAGGGCGGGCGCTTCGGGCCGCCGCAGCGCAACGCCCAGCGCCGCCCAGCCGGCCGCCGCCGCCAGCAGGCACAGCCCCCAGCAGACAAAAAAGCCGACGACCCACTGCCGGAACAGGCCGGCCGCGAGGCTTTCGGGGGGCAGCCAGTCCAGCCGGGCGCACAGCAGCGCCAGCGCGGCGGGCAGCACCGGCGCGCACAGCGCGGCCGCCCGGCCCAGCGTGGCTGCGCAGCCGCCCAGCTGCCGCCGGTCGCGGCTGGCCCGGTACAACATGGCCAGGCTGCCCGCCCCCAGCCCCAGGAAGAGGGTGACGGGCAGGGCGCTGGCCCGGCTGTATTGCAGCAGGATGTTCAGCAGGTTGGAAAAGGGGGTGCTCACCGCCCTGGTCCACAGCGCCGCCAGTTCCCGGCCCACCTGCCCCAGCAGTTCATCCTCCACCAGGGAGTCGAAGGGGGTCGGCCGCGCCGGCTGCACCGCATGGTAGGTCTCATCCACGCTGCGGATCAGCTCCCGGCGCACCAGCGCCTCGTCCCAGCTGTCGGTGAGGCTGGCGGGGGTCAGCTGATACTCCCGGGCATAGGTCAGGCAGCTGGTGCGCAGGCCCTGCACCACCTGGGCCGGGTAGCCCGCGCGGTCCATGCAGCCCACCAGGTAGGGCGCGCGCCAGAGGGTGAGGCCCAGCGCCGCGAAGAGCGCGCAGAACACCGTGGCCAGGCAGGCCAGCCCCTCAAACAGCGCCAGCAGCGCCCGCCGGCGGCTCTCGTCGGTCATCCTTCCTCCCCCTTTCACGGCAGTTCCACCGTCGGGCCGCTGACCAGCCGCCCGAAGAGGAAATAGCGCATGGGCGTTTCGTACAGCGCGCCGAAGGGATAGCAGGTGTACAGCACCAGCTGCTCCTGCTCCGGGTGCAGGTCGTAGGCGTCGGCGTCGTCCGCCCGGGCGATCTTCCAGTCGGTGATCTGGTAGACGTATTCGCCGTAGCACAGTGACAACCGGACTTCATCGCCCACCTCCACCTTTTCCAGGTCGCGGAAATAGGTATTGGTGTGGCCGCCCACCAGCACGCACCCGCCCTGGCCGGGCAGGCCGGCCCCGGTGTACAGCCCCGCGCCCTGCTTGAGCAGGTCGTCGCTGTCGCCGTAGTACAGGGTGCAGTCCACCGCCGTGCCGCCGATGGCCAGGCTGCCCAGCGCGTCGCCGGGGACGGGCTGGCTGTCCAGGCAGACGGTGTTTTCCGCCGGCGCGCGCTCGATCGAGGTGACCGGCACAAAGCCCCCCGCCGCCGCGCCGCCGCTCAGCCCCCGGGCCACCGGTGCGAGGGCGGCCAGCGCCGCGAGGGTGCTCAGGGCGCAAAAAACAAGGGGAAGAACCAGGTTCTTCCCCTTGTTGTGAAACAGGCGCAGGATGTTCGCCTTCATCCGGATTACTGATCCAGACCGCTCTTCTTCATGGCAACAACGCCGCCCACCAGGGCCACGCCGGCCACCACCGCCAGAGCGGTGAGCGCCACGCTCATGTCAGCGCCGGTCTTCTTGATGGGGTTGGAAGCAGCCACGGGCGCGGGGGTCGCGGCAGGAGTGCTGCCGCCGTTATCGTTGTTACCGCCGTTGTCGTTGCCGCCGCCGTTGTTGTTCTGCTCACCGGACAGATCGGGCTGGTTCACGTTGCCCGCAGAAGCAAAGACCACGTTGTAGACGGAGAAGTGGGGCACCCAGGCGGTGAGGATCACGCCGCCGTCAGCCCGGTTGATCACGGAGGTCACGCTGTCCAGCTTCTGGGTGGAGCCGTCGGCAGCGGTGTAGGTGAGGTACGCATTGCTGGCGCTGACAGGGCTGTTGCCCACCACGCTGGCGGGCAGGACAAAGCTCACCAGATAGCCCAGATCGCTCTGGGTGCCGGAAGCGGTAGCCTCAAAGGTGACGGTCAGGGGCTGGCCATTCGCAGCGGGAGTGACCGACATGTCGTTCACGGTCACGGCGTCGCCGCTCTGGCCGTTGCCCACGATCGCCACTTCCGCGCTCTCGCTGGTGCCGGCCACCGCAATGCTGCCCTTGTCGCTCTCGGTGCCGGTTTTGGTCAGCACCGCGCTCACATGCTGGGCGGTCAGGTTGCTCACGTCGGAATTGGTCGTGGTGATGGCGCTCACCACCGCCGCGGCGGCAGACTCGGCAGCGGCCACATTGTTGCTGGCCAGCGCGTTGCCGATCTGGGTCACAAGCTGCCCCTCATTCTGCATCTGGCCCTCGGTGGCCGCGGCGAAAGCGGGCATGGACAGGGTGAACGCCATGACAGCCGCGATCGCAATGGAAAGCATCTTTTTCATGAT
>DWYI01000035.1 GCA_019118765.1 Candidatus Allofournierella merdavium
TGGCCCACCCGGGGGGTCTGGCAGACCTGGGCGGTGAAGCGCACGGTCTTGCCGTTGTACTTGTCCGGGTCCTCGGAGGCGTCCAGATACCAGATGCCGAAGTCCTCGTCGCCGATGTCGATGACGTCGGCATTGATGTCGAAGGGCAGCTCGTCGGGCAGGTCGTCGTACTCCACGCTGCCGTCGGAGTACTCGTAGGCGATGTCGCACCGGCGGCTGGCCTGGCGCACCGCCTTGTGGATGTAGTCCCGGTCGTCGGAGGAACTCACCGCCTCGGCCCGGTTGACGATGAGCAGTTCGCTGGCGGCGAACTTTTCCAGCATCAGCTGGCGCATATTCTCAAAATAGGTGCGGAAGGTGGTGCCGTCGGCGGTGCAGATGGTCTGGTAGATCAGCCAATGGGCCGGCAGGGCTTCCATCAGCGCCGACAGCGGCCACATGCCGTTGTACTCGATGAGCACCCGGCCGGCGCCGCACTTTTTGGCCTTCTGTTCCAGGGTGTCGGGGGTCAGTTCCGCCTGGGATTCCAGGGAATCCACCGTGACGCCGCCGAAGGCGAACTCGTCGGGTTTATACTCCACCTCTCCCTCTTCGCACACCAGCAGCAGGGTCTTGTCGCCGCTGTCGAATTTGGGGTCGTTCATGGTCTCCTGGATGAAGGTGGTCTTGCCGCTCTCCAGCTGGCCCAGGAACAGGTAGACCGGGATCTCGTTGTTGTTTTCAGCCATAGCCGCCTCTCCTTTACGCCAGGTGGAAGATCAGTTCCAGCGCCGGCTCGTTCAGCTTTGCGCCGATGACGCACAGCCGGCCGGTCACATCGGCGCTGCCGGTGCGCACGTCCGCCTCGCCGGGCACATAGTCGAAGTGGATCCACTCCCCCTCGCCGGGCAGGATGCCCTTGGCCCGCAGGACGGTTCCGTATTTGCCGGTGTCCAGGGCGGCCAGGGCGGCCTTCACCTCGTCGGCGGTGAACTTGCGGGTGGTCTCCCGGCCGAAGCTGGCAAACACCTCGTCGGCGTGATGGTGGTGATGGTCGTGGCCGCAGCCGCAGTGGTCGTCGTGGTCGTGGTGATGCTCGTGGTCGTGGCCGCACTCGCAGTGCTCGTCGTGGTCGTGGTGATGCTCGTGGTCGTGGCCGCACTCGCAATGCTCGTCATGGTCGTGGTGGTGCTCGTGGTCATGGCCGCATTCGCAGTGCTCGTCGTGGTCGTGCTCATGCTCGTGGTCGTGCTCCGCGAGGGTCTGGGCCAGCAGCTTTGCCACAAAGTCCTGCCCTTCCTCGATGGCGGCCAGGATCTGCGCGCCGGAGAGCTGCTGCCAGTCGGTAGTGATGATGACGGCGTCGGGGTTCACGGTGCGCAGCAGCGCCACCGCGTCGGCCACCTTCTGCTCGCCGGCGGTGCCGGTGCGGCTGAGGACGATGGCGTTGGCGTGGGACACCTGGTCGTTGTAGAACTCGCCGAAGTTCTTCATATACATCTTGACCTTGTTCACGTCGGCCACGGTGGCGAAGCAGTTCAGCTTCACATCCCGCTCGTCCGCCACGGCGGCCACGGCGCGGGTCACGTCGCTGAGCTTGCCCACGCCGGAGGGCTCGATGAGGATGCGGTCGGGGGCGAACTGGTCGATGACCTTCTTCAGCGCCTCCCGGAAGTCGCCCACCAGGCTGCAGCAGATGCAGCCGGAGTTCATCTCGGTGATTTGGATGCCCGCGTCCTTCAAAAAGCCGCCGTCGATGCCGATCTCGCCGAACTCGTTCTCGATGAGCACCAGCTTCTGCCCGGCGTAGGCCTCGCGGATGAGTTTTTTGATGAGGGTCGTCTTGCCGGCGCCCAGAAAGCCGGAAAAGATGTCGATCTTGGTCATGGTGTTTTTCTCTCCTTTTATATCCCTGCCGAAGGGGCGCGCGCCCCTCCGGAAAAGGCCCGCGGCGCCGGAAAAAGGCGCCGCGGGCGACAATGCTCCACTTTTTATTATACCCGTTTTGTCAACACCCGCGGCGGAATCAGGGCTTAACAACCGGACTTTAACGTGCTACAATAGAAGCGGTCATTTTGGATCGAAGCGCTTCGCGCTTTTGCATTTTTTGAGAATCGAGGTTTTGTCCTATGCCCACTACCAACGAAAAGATCGCGCTGCTGCGGGCGGCCATGAAGGCCGCCGGCGCCAACGCCTGTCTCATCCCCTCCTCCGACCCTCACATCAGCGAGTATCTGCCCGCCCACTGGGCCGCCCGGCGCTACTTTTCCGGCTTCACCGGCAGCGTGGGCAACCTGGTGGTGACCGAGACCGCCAGCGCCCTGTGGGTGGACGGCCGCTACTTTGTGCAGGCCGCTCACCAGCTGGAGGGCAGCGAGATCGAACTGGAGAAGATCGGTGTGGAGGGCGTGCCCACCCTGCTGGAGTACCTGACCGCCGCCCTGGGCGAGGGGCAGGTGCTGGCGGTGGACGGCATGGTCACCGCCACCTCCACCATGAAGGAGCTGCAGGCCGCCCTGGCAAAGAAGGGTGCCAGCGTCAAGAGCGTGGACCTGGTGGAGGGCAACTGGCCCGACCGTCCCGCCGGGCCCGCCAGCGAGGCCTGGCTGCTGGACACAGCCTACGCCGGGCGCACCGCGGCGGAAAAGCTGGCTGACCTGCGGGCCGAACTGGCAAAACAGGGCGCGGGAGCCATGGTGGTCTGCCGGCTGGACAGCGTGGCCTGGCTGCTCAACCTGCGGGCCAGCGACCTGGACAACACCCCCTTTGCCCTGGCCTACTGTTTTGTAACGCCCGACGACGCGGTGCTGTTCATCAACACCGCCCGCCTGCCCGCCGCGGCCGCCGAGGCCCTGGGCCGGGAGGGGGTACGGGTGGCCGAGTATGAGCATCTGCTGGGCGCGCTCACCGGCTACCACCACAGCCAGACCGTGCTGGTGGACGTTGCCGGCACCAACTGGGCGGTGTACTCGGCCCTGGAACAGAATCCCGCCTTCACCCTGAAGGAGGGCGAGGATCCCATCCAGGCGCTGAAGGGCGTGAAGAACCCGGTGGAGATCGAAAACCTGAAGAAGGTCCATGTGAAGGACGGCGTGGCCATGGTGAAGTTCCAGATGTGGCTGGAACAGCGGATGGCCGCGGGCGAAGCCACCACCGAGGTGGACGTGGACGAAAAGCTGATGGCCCTGCGCGCCGCCCAGCCGCTGAACCTGGGGGTGAGTTTTGACACCATCGCCGCCTACGGCGCCAACGCCGCCATGATGCATTACCACGCCACCCCCGGCAATTGCACCACCCTGGCCCCCAAGGGCTTTCTGCTGGTGGACTGCGGCGGGCAGTATCTGGACGGCACCACCGACATCACCCGCACCTACGCTTTGGGCGAACTCACCGACAACGAGCGCACCTGGTACACCTATGTGCTCAAGAGCCACATCGACATGGCCAAACTCCAGTTTTTGAACAACTGCACCGGCGGCAACCTGGACGTGATCGCCCGGGCGCCGGTGTGGGCCCACGGCATCGACTACCGCTGCGGCACCGGCCACGGCGTAGGCTTTGTGGGCGGCGTGCACGAGGGGCCCCAGAACCTGCGGGTCTCCAACCACACGGTGTTCAAGCCCGGCATGATCGTCACCGACGAGCCCGGCATCTACGAGGAGGGCGAAGTGGGCATCCGCATCGAGAACGAGCTGCTGTGCTGCGAGCGGGAGAAAAACCAGTACGGGCAGTTCCTGGGCTTTGAGGCTGTCACCTGCTGCCCCATCGACCTGACCCCGGTGCGTCCCGAACTGCTGGACGCCGACGAGAAGGCCTGGCTGAACGCCTTCCACCAGGCGGTGCGGGAGAAGCTGACGCCCCACCTCTCCGCCGAGGAGGCGGCATGGCTGGCGGAAAAGACCCGGCCGCTGGCGTAAAACCCACAAGAGAAAAATCGACAAAAGGCGCCGGACCCCTGAAAGGTCCGGCGCCTTTTTATTTCTTCGCCCGCTCGCGGCGCCGGGCCAGCCGCCACACAACAGCCAGCACCGCCGCGGCCAGCAGCAGCCAGCGCACCGCGCCGGAGGCGTCCGCGAAGCGGCGGGCCACCCGCTGCCAGCTCTCCCCCGCCGCCGCGCCCAGGCCCACCAGCGCGATGTTCCACACAAGGCTGCCCGCCGTGGTGTAGAGCAGAAAGCGGCCGAGGCCCATCCGGGCCATGCCCGCCGGGATGGAGATGAGGCTGCGCAGGATGGGCACGCACCGGCACAGGAACACCGACCCCGCCCCCCTTTGTTCAAAGCGGGCTGCCGCCCGCCGGGCCGCCGCCGCGTCAAAGCCCAGCCGCCGGCCCCAGGGCCCCGCCAGCAATGCGTTCATCCGCCGGCCGCCCAGCGCCCGCCCCAGGGCGTAGAGGGCCAGCGCCCCCGCCACCGCCCCCAGGGTGGCCCAGACCACCACCCCCCACACCGTGAGCCGGGTGCGGGTGGTGAGGAAGCCCCCGAATGTGAGGATGACCTCCGACGGGATGGGAGGAAAGAGGTTTTCCACCGCGATGAGCAGCGCCATGCCCGGATAACCGAAATCCTCCATCACGCCGACGATCCACTGTTCCATGCCCACGCCCCCTTTTTTTACATTGTATTCGGCGGGGGCGGGGATATGCCGGGCGGCGGGGCAAGGCCCCCGGCCCGCGCGCCCGCCGCAAGGGGCCCCGCACAGCAAAGCGGGCGCTCTCCCGTTTGGGGAAAGCGCCCGCCGGTTTTGATCGCATCGTTTCAGAAGCGGGTGGTCACCTCGGCCCGGCTCAGCACCACCAGCACCACCGCCAGCAGGGCGCAGGCCACCAGCACCGACCACTGGCCCAGCACGCCGGCCAGAACCCCGCTCGCCGCCGCGCCCACGATGAAGGACAGGATCACATGGTAGTAGCGCAGGGCGCTGTGCAGGATGTCCCGGTCGCGGGTCTGAAAGAACTGATAGAGCAGCTCGGTGCCGCTGCGCAGGTTGCCGGTGCACATGGTGGTGACGTAGGCCTTGCCGTGCACCCTGCGGAAGCTTTCCACCTGCAGCGCGCAGACGAAACTCACCGCCCAGTTCACCGCCATGTCCCATCCGCCGCCCATGGGCAGAAAGGCCGCGGCCGCCAGCACCACGATCTCCAGCGCCAGCACCCACTGGCGCCAATGCAGCTTTGAGGACACAGCGGCCTTGCCCCGGCGCCGGATGACCTCCGCCACCAGCACGCCCAGGAAAAAGGCGAAGATGGGCGGCAGGTATTTGGCCGCGCCGGCCCAGTTGCCCGCCGCCAGCTTGACGCCCAGCAGCACCATGTTGCCGGTCTCGGCGTTGGCGAACACCCCGCCGCGGCACAGATAGGTGTACGCGTCCAGATAGCCGCCGGCCAGCGCCAGCAGCACGCCCACCCGCAGCGCCTCGCTGGTCTGCACACGCTGTTCGGTCATCGGTTCAAACTCTCCTCGTTTTCCCCTCAAAAATGGCCCCCGGTCACCCGGGGGCCACTGCTCGCTGTTGGGGAAATGTTACTTGCTCAGGCGCGCGCGCAGGTCGGCCAGCTGCTTGCGCAGCTCGGCAGGCACCCGCTCGCCGATCTCGTCGTAGAGGGCTTCCACGCCGTCGCAGTCCTCCAGCCACAGATCCTTATCCACGCTGAGCAGACCCTTGACGGTGTCCAGCGTGACGTCGGAAAGGCCGGTGATGTCGATGTCCTCGGCCTTGGGCAGGTAGCCGATGGGGGTCTCCACCGCATCCACTTCGCCCTTGCAGCGCTTCAGGATCCACATCAGCACCCGCATGTTGTCGCCGAAGCCCGGCCAGATGAAGTGGCCTTCGTCGTCGGTGCGGAACCAGTTCACATGGAAGATCTTGGGGGCCTTGTCGCCCAGCTTCTTGCCCATCTCGATCCAGTGACCGAAGTAGTCGCCCATGTTGTAGCCGGTGAAGGGACGCATGGCCATGGGGTCACGGCGCACAACGCCCACGGCGCCGGCAGCGGCAGCGGTGGTCTCGGAGGCCATGGCGCTGCCCACATACACGCCGTGGTTCCAGTCGAAGCTCTGGAACACCAGCGGAGCGGTCTTGGCGCGGCGGCCGCCGAACACCATGGCGGTGACGGGCACGCCGTTGGGGTTGTTGAACTCCTTGCTCAGGCAGGGGCAGTTCACGGCGGGGGCGGTGAAGCGGCTGTTGGGATGAGCCAGCTTGTTGCCCTGGGCCACCCACTCCTTGCCGTTGACCTTCTTGCCGGTCCAGTCCTCGGCGTTCTCGGGCGGGTTCTTGTCCAGGCCCTCCCACCAGACGGTGTTGTTGTCCAGGTTGTGCGCCACGTTGGTGAAGATGGTGTTCTTCATGGTGGTGTGCAGCGCGTTGGGGTTGGACTTCTCGTTGGTGCCGGGGGCCACGCCGAAGAAGCCGTTCTCCGGGTTGATGGCGTAGAGCCGGCCGTCCTCACCGATGTGCATCCAGGCGATGTCGTCGCCCACGGTCCACACCTTGTAGCCCTGCTTCTTGTACACCTCGGGCGGGATCAGCATGGCCAGGTTGGTCTTGCCGCAGGCGGAGGGGAAGGCGGCGGTGATGTACTCCACATGGCCGGTGGGATCCTCGATGCCCAGGATCAGCATATGCTCGGCCATCCAGCCTTCCTTCAGGCCCTGGTAGCTGGCAATGCGCAGCGCGAAGCACTTTTTGCCCAGCAGCACGTTGCCGCCGTAGCCGGAGTTGATGGACCAGATGGTGTTCTCCTCGGGGAACTGCACGATGTAGCGGTTCTCCTCCTCCATCTTGGCCTTGGAGTGCAGGCCGCGCACGAAGTCGTTGGAATCGCCCAGCTGATCCAGCGCCTGCTGGCCCATGCGGGTCATGATGTCCATGTTCATGACCACATAGATGGAGTCGGTCAGCTCGATGCCCACCTTGCTGAAGGGGCTGCCGATGGGGCCCATGCAGTAGGGCAGCACATACATGGTGCGGCCCTTCATGCAGCCGTCGTACAGGGGGATCAGCTTGGCCTTCATCTCACTGGTCTCCATCCAGTTGTTGATGGGGGCGGCGTCCTCCCGCTTCTTGGTGCAGATGTAGGTGCGACCCTCCACGCGGGCCACATCGTTCACCGCGGTGTGATGCAGCACACAGCCGGGCAGCAGTTCGTTGTTCAGAGGGATCATCTCGCCGGTCTTGAAGCTCTCCTCCCGCAGGGCGGTGAGCTGCTCCTCGCTGCCGTCGATCCACACGACCTTGTCAGGCTTGACCAGGGCGACCATCTCGTCCACCCAGGTCAGAACGTGCTTGTTCGTTGTCATACGCTTTCACCAATCCTCTCTCGATATCTCGGGGCAAACCCCGCTTTCTGCCGCCCCCTGCGGGCGATCCTGAAAGTTTGCCATTTGCGTCCATTATACTGCTTTGGAAAAAAAACGGCAATGGATTTTGTGTTAAAAAGCCAAAAGTGCAAAAGTTTTCTGTTTCGCTTAAAAGTTTGTCTATTTTTTGACGACTTCCGTTCCTTTTGCTACACCAGCAGCGGTTTTTGGGTGTAGCAGCCGCCCATGGGCGCGGGGGTGCGGCGGCAGAGGGCGGCCAGATCGGCGGCGGTGGCGTGGGCGGCGGCCATCCGCGCACAGGGGCCGCCCTGCCGGGCCAGCCGGGCCAGGGAGGCGTCGGCGGGCTTTTGCACCCCCCGCAACAGGGCCAGGCCCCGCCCGTTCGCCGCCAGCACATGAAGATAGGGCGGCAGGGCGGGCAGGGCGACGGTGTAGCCCAGCGCCGCGTCCAGCGCATAGCGGCGCAGCCGGGCGTGGGCGTAGCGCTTGGACTTCATGGCGTCGTACAGCCCCGGCAGGTCCACGGCGGCGCGCACCGCGTTTTCCAAAAGATGTTCCAGCCCCTCGGCGGTGCCCCGGGTGCGGGCGAGGGCGGCGGCGTCCATCCCCCGCAGGCGGGAGAGCACCGCCACCTCCCAGGCCCGCGGGTCCAGGTCCCGCCCGGCGACCCCGGCCTCCTTATAAAGGGCCAGAGCGGCATCCGGCACATAGCCCTCCAGCGCCCCGGCCCCGCCTTTCGCCCAGAGGGCGCGCAGGCTGGAGGCGCTGGCAAAGCCCTCCATGCCGGGGTGCGCCTGGCCGTGGGCGGCCCCTTTGCGGGGCAGGGCCAGAGGCAAAATGTGGCTGTTTTGGGCCGCGAGGGCCTTGCAGTACTCCACGCCCAGGTTGTTGTTGGGGCCCGCCAGCACCTGCCCCGCGCCGGGGCACACCTGTTCGGCGGCGGCGGCCCGGGCGACAGCGAAGGAAGCGCCCCCCGCGAGGCGGCGGGCCAGCGCGGCGGAAAAAGCGGGCGAGGCCAGCGCCGCCGCCGTGCCCGTCAGGGCCGCCGTGTCCGGCGTTTCCGCACCAAAGACCAGGGTGTCCAGGGCGGGCAGGGCGCTCAGCACCGCCACCCCGGCGGCGGCAAACCCCTCGGCGGAGAGGCAGGCGCAGGGGTTGGGCAGGCACAGCACCAGGTCCGCCCCGCAGCCCAGGGCCGCGGCGGCCCGCACGTCCGGGGGCAGCAGCGCCGCCGCCCCCCGCTGGGTGACGTCGGCGCTCATGCAGACCGTCACCGTTTCGGCGCCCCGGCGGCGGGCCTGGGCGATCTGCCAGGCATGGCCGGCGTGGAAGGGGTCGTATTCCGCGATGATGCCGACGTTTTTCATGGTTCTGGCCCCCTTTTTGCCTTGAAAAGCGATTTTCACCATTATATAATAGTGGGTGGACAATGTAAATCCGGGGCGGACGCGCGCCGCCCAGAAACAGTTTTGGGAGGAAATACATATGAAAATCCTGGTTATCAACTGCGGTTCGTCCTCGCTGAAGTATCAGCTGATCGACATGACCGACGAGAGCGTGCTGTGCAAGGGCCTGTGCGAGCGCATCGGCATCGAGGGCAGCAAGATCACCCACCAGGCCCACGGCGGCAAGTGGAGCGAGGAGGTGCCCTTCCCCACCCACACCGAGGCCTTCATGAAGGTGGTGGAGATGATGACCACCGGCGAGGGCGCCGTTGTGGCGGACAAGAGCGAGATCGGCGCCATCGGCCACCGCATCGTGCAGGGCGCGGAGTTCTTCACCAAGAGCGAGATCGTCACCGACGCCATCATCGACAAGATCGAGGAGATCGCCCCCCTGGCCCCGGTGCACAACCTGGCCCATGTGCAGGGCCTGCGCAGCGCCAAGAAGGTGTTCGGCGCCCAGGTGCCCAACGTGGTGGTGTTCGACACCACCTTCCACCAGACCATGCCTCCCAAGGCTTACATGTACGGCGTGCCCTACGAGATGTACGAGAAGTACGCCATCCGCCGCTACGGCGCCCACGGCACCAGCCACCGCTATGTGAGCATGGCCGCCGCTCAGTTCCTGGGCAAGGACCCCGCCGAGCTGAAGATGGTCACCTGCCACCTGGGCAACGGCAGCAGCATCACCGCCGTGGACGGCGGCAAGTGCGTGGACACCAGCATGGGCCTGACCCCGCTGGCCGGCGTGCTGATGGGCACCCGCTGCGGCGATGTGGACCCCAGCGTGGTGACCTACATGGAACAGAAGCTGGGCATCCACGGGCAGGAGATGGCCGACTACCTGAACAAGAAGTGCGGCCTGCTGGGCGTGTCCGGCGTGTCCAGCGATATGCGGGACGTGACCAGCGCCGCCGAGCAGGGCAATGAGCGCGCCAAGCTGGCCACCGATATGCTCAAGTACCAGATCAAGAAGTATGTGGGCGCCTACGCCGCCGCCATGGGCGGGCTGGACTGCCTGGTGTTCACCGGCGGCATCGGCGAGAACGACGGCGAGGTGCGGCTGGCCGTGTGCGAGAACATGGAGTTTTTGGGCATCAAGCTTGACCCCGAAAAGAACAAGCAGCGCGGCGCCGACATCATCGACATGTCCGCCGCCGACAGCCGCGTGAAGGTGCTGATGGTCTGCACCAACGAGGAGCTGATGATCGCCCGCGACACCCTGGCGCTGGTGACCGCGAAGTAAATCCTTTCCGGCTTTGGAGGGCCGCCCCGGTTTGGGGCGGCCCTTTTTGTCTGCCCTTTTCCCGCTGGGGGCGGTTCTTTTGCGTGTTCTTTCCCGGCCGGGGGCGCCCGCCGCTTTCGCCCCGCCGCCCGGCCCCGGCCCGCCCCTGTGGGGCATTCCCCCGCCCGTCTCCTTCCCCGCCCTCGCCGCACCCTCTGCGCACCATCCCCTCCCGCCTCCCCCGCGCCGGGCGTTATTTTTGCGCGCCCGGCAAAGAATTTTTTTGCGCCGGGCTTGACATCCGGATCCAAAGGTGCTATGGTTAGTTACACAAGTAATGAACCAACAAACACAGGGCGGAGGTGAACCGGGTGCATGGAAGTTTGAGCGACCAGTCGCTGATCTATCTGCAGATCGCGCAGATGCTGGAGGACGACATCCTCCGGGGCGTCTACCGGGAGGAGGAGCAGGTGCCCTCCACCAACGAACTGGCCCGGGAGTACGGCATCAATCCGGCCACGGCGACCAAGGGCATCAACCTGCTGGTGACCGACGGGGTGCTTTACAAGCGGCGGGGCATTGGGATGTTCGTCGCCCCCGGGGCCATGGCCGCAGTGAAAGAGAAGCGCCGCAAGGCCCTGGGAGAGCAGTACCTGCTGCCCCTGCTGCGGGAGGCGAAGTCCCTGGGTCTGGGCAAAGAAGAACTGCTGGCGATGGTGAAAGACGCCATCGAACACGAAGGAGGAACGACGGTATGACCACCGGTATTTTGCAGGCCAGGGGCCTGTGCAAGGCGTACAAGAAAAACCAGGTCCTGAATGGCCTGGACATCACCATCCAGCCGGGCAAAATTTACGGTCTCATCGGCCGCAACGGCGCGGGCAAAACCACCCTTCTGGGCATCCTCACCGCCCAGAACACCCACGACGCGGGCGAGGTGAGCTATAACGGCGAGCCGGTGTGGGAGAACCCCAAAGCGCTGGCGGACCTGTGCTTTTCGCGGGAACTTCAGACCACCCTGTTCTACGGCCAGAACCCCCTGAAGGTGCGCAACTACCTGCAGGCGGGGGCCACCTTCTACCCCCGGTGGGACGAGGCCTATGCCCGGCGGCTGATGAAGGAGTTCGGCCTGGAGGAGAAAAAGCGGGTGAGCCAGCTCTCCAAGGGGCAGCTGTCCATGGTGACCATCCTCATCGCCCTGGCCAGCGGCGCGCCCGTCACCATTCTGGACGAGCCGGTGGCGGGGCTGGACGTGGTGGCCCGGGAACGGTTTTACCAGCTGCTGCTGGAGGACTACGAGCGCACGAACCGCACCTTCATCCTCTCCACCCACATCATCGAGGAGGCGGCGTCGGTGTTTGAGCGGGTGCTCATTCTGGACGACGGCCGCATCATCGAGGACGCGGAGACCGAGGAGCTGGTGGACCAGTTCCGGTATGTGTCCGGCGCGGCCGAGGAGGTGGACCGGGTGTGCCAGGGGATGACGGTGGTGAGCGAGCGGCGGATGGGCCGCCGCAAGACCGCCGCCGTGCGGGATACAGACGGCCGCCGGGCCGCCGACCTGGAGGGCGCCGGCGAGGTGGACGTGGTGCACATGAGCCTGCAGAATGTGTTCGTGGCGCTGTGCGGCCACGAGGCGGCGGAATGAGGGGGTGGCGGCATGGCGCGCTGTTTTCGGTTTCTGTTCCGTTTTGCCCTTGTGAATCTGGGCATCTTCGCCGGCGTGGCGGCGGTCATCGTGGCCGGAGCCTTCGTCACCGACGTGCCCGATGGCCACACAAATCTCTTTGCCACCTACTTTGACGGTTTCCCCGCCCTGGCGCTGCTCATCCTGTTCATGATGGGCTTTTCCCTGACCAGTACCCTCACCCTGGCCCTCAACTTCGGGGCCACCCGCAAGGCGCTGTTCGGCGCGGTGCAGGGGGTGCTGGCAGTCTACGCGGTGGGCGGCTGGGCCATCTCCGCTCTCTTTTCCGCCGTGCCGGTGTGGTTCAGCTGGCCACGGCAGGGGGCGGGGTCAGCGCTGCTGCTCAACTCCGGTCCCGCCTTTCTGGTGGCGGGGGCCGCCGCCGCGGTGCTGGGCCTGCTCAGCGGCGTGTCCATGTCCCGCAGCCGGGTGCTGGGAGGCATCCTCATCGCCTTCGCGATGATCGCCATGCTGGTGGGCGTGCTGTGGCTGGTCATCACCGGCGGCACCTTCTCCGGCGGGATGTGGGGCAGCCTGCCCTGGCTGCTGCCCCTGGCGCTGGGCGTGGCCGCGGTGATCGCCGACGTTTTTTTGTATCGCTATCTCAAACGCTATGTGGTGAGGTGACAAGGCCATGTTTAAAAAATTCTTGAAGATGAACGCCGGCGACTTTGCCCTCTACGCCGCGGTGACGGGCGGGCTGTTTTTGCTGGGGGAGATCGTCATCCTCTGCGTGATGGCCATTGTGAAGCCGGATACCGGCGTTCTGCTGGCGGGCATCGTGCTGCCCATCGTGGCGGCCTTCTCCCTGTTTATCATGAGCTTCACGAACTCGTGGGTGACCTTCGACCTTGCCCTGCGCTTCGGGCGCACACGGCGGCAGGGCCTGGGCCTTGTGGCCGGGCTGCTGGCGCTGGAGGGGGTCTTTGTCATGGCCCTCGCCGCGCTTTTGGCGGCGATCGAACGCTTTCTGCTGCCGGGGCTCTGGGCGCGGCTGGCCGGCCGGGACGGCTGGACCTGGATGAGCGCCGCCCCCGTCCCCGAGGGCGCCGAGCGCCTTTCGTCCGCTTTCTTGCAGGTGGAGGACTTTGTGCTGGCCTGGTGGTGGTACCCGGTGCTGTGGGCGGCGGCGCTGGCCTTCGGCCTCTTCGCCGGGGTGCTGCTCCAGCGACTCGGGCCCAAGGGCGCCTGGGTGCTGTGGTGCCTGTGGATGGGCGCCTGCTTCGGGCCGCAGCTGCTGGGCTTCAATATGTGGTTCATCGGCGACTGGAACCTCGGCCTCATCGCCGGCTGCGTGGCGCTGGCGCTGGCGGGCTTTGTGTGGGCGGTGTGGTCCATGCTCCACGCGGTTGTGCGCTCGTAAGGGGGGCGAAGGGATGGTGCACGTCGTCTTTTCCACCTCCGCCAGGGGCAGCCTGCGGATGGCGCTGGCCGGCGCGGGCGGCGCGGCGGCGGTCGGGGCCATCGGCGGAACCGGCGGCCCGCTGGGCCGCCTTGCCGCAAAGCGGGAGGCCGCCCGTTCGAAACGGGAGACCGCCGAAGCCCCGCCCCTGGAGGGCACCCCCGCCGACGTTCTCTGTCTGCCCCTGGCGCTGAGCGTGGGGGACATTTCCGAAGCTGAACCGGGCGGCCGGCGCAAAGGGGTGCTGGCGGGCCTTTGGGCCATGGGCCCTTTCGAGAACGAGGAATTTGCCGACAAGATGCTCACCGAAGCCCGCCGTGCCCTGGAGGCACTGGACCGCCGGGCCGGGGCGGGCGAAACCGTGCGGGTGTGGCAGGGCCCCGGGGCGGACGATGCCTGCGGGCTGCGCTTTCTGGCACATCGGCTGCGGCCGCTGGGCTTTGACAAGCTGCGGGCGGAGCGGGTGCCGCTGCCGGAGTTCTGGCCCCGGCCGGACGGCACGGCGGTGCGCTGTGACGGCTGGGGCGAGGTGGAGCCCCGGCACTGGGCCGCGCTGGCCGACCCGGAACCGCTGGCGGCCCCGGTGCTGAACGCCCTGGCCCAGGAGTGGGCGGCGCTGCGCGCCGAAAACGCCCCCCTGCGGGCGGTGGTGAACGGCCGCCTCATGAGCGCTGCGGAAAACTTTTACGACGGTTTCGTGCTGGAGGTCTTGCGCGCCCAGCCGGAACAATTCCGGGAGGCCGAGGCCATCGGGCGGTTGCTGGGGTCTCTGCGCACCGGCGTCAGCGACGGTTTTGCCGCCATGCGCTTGGAGGCGCTGGTGCGCAAGGGTCTGCTGGAAGTGGTGAGCGGCCCGCAGCCGGGCCGCCCGGTCTACGACCGGGTACTGCGGAAAAAAGGCATATAAAAGCGGATGTTCGGGCAGGCCCGAACGTCCGCTTTTTGGGTTCAGCAACCCTTTATCTTGTAATACACCGCGAAGAGCGCCCGGCTCACCGGCTCAAAGATCCCCAGCTTCACCAGCGCCCTGCGCAGGCGGTAGGCGGGGGCGCGGCGGTCCTCCTCGGTGTTGGCCACGTCCAGAAAGCAGATCTTTTCCGGCGGGAAGTTGTGATCCGCCCAGATGCAGAGCAGATACTCCGAGATAAAGCCGCACATGCGGGGTGCGAGGACGCCCGCTTCTTCCCCCAGGCGCTCGAACTCCTCCAAAAGAGGGAACATCCAGGCGCTGTATTCGCAGAAAGTCTCCCGGCTCGCGATGAGCATATTGCCGAAGCTGGCCCGCCGGCCGTAGGCGAATTTTTCAAAGGAGGGCAGGTATTCCGGGCAGCGCCGGCGCACCAGTTCCTCCAGCAGCACCATGGGCCGGTTCTGCCCCTCCTTGGGCCGGTCGTGGAACAGGATACCGTTGCAGGCCAGCTTGTAGACGGGCTTGGGCAGGATGATGTCGTACCGCTCCAGCAGCGCCCGCGCCTCGGCGGCGGTGAGGATCTGGCTGCGCACGTCGGGGGCGTACAACTCCTTCACGAAGTACCGCCGGTAGTGCACCAGGCCCATCACCCGCGGCCCGGCCAGGTTTTTCCAGGCCCAGTACTGGGCGGTGAGTTCGCAGTACTGCCGGTTTTTCGCCGAGATGTTCTCCCCCTCGTCGTCCCGCTGGAAGCCCAGGTCGGCGTCCGCCAGCGCTGCCCCCACCTGCACCGGCAGATAGCCCTCCAGCGCCGGCGGGTCAAAGGACTTGTGGGCCGCGATCAGGATCGCCGTGTCCCCCATGGCCGTTTCCTCCTTGTTCGGCCCGCGCCGGGCGGGCGGTGTTCTTTTTCGCCTATTGTACCACAGCGGCCGGCGGCATTGCAACGCCGCCGCTTTGTTGCAACAAATGCCGATTTTTGCTATACTCTAAACTGTATAAGTGTGGGCCGCGCGGCCAAGAGAAAAAGACGGAGGCGAAACGGTATGAAGGTGATGTGGATCCTGGATTTTCTGCCCCCCGTCTTTGCCCGGCGGCTGGGCCTTTCGGCCCAGGCCAGCGGCA
Source organism: Candidatus Allofournierella merdavium (assembly GCA_019118765.1). Lineage (GTDB taxonomy): Bacteria > Bacillota > Clostridia > Oscillospirales > Ruminococcaceae > Allofournierella_A > Allofournierella_A merdavium. The sequence continues at coordinate 15,093 of DWYI01000035.1, forward strand.
GCTGGGTGGGCAGCCTGCAGGCGGCGCTGCCCGCCGGGGCGCTGGAGCTGACGGTCTGTGCCTTTTCCCCCGCCCTGACCGCCCCCTGCCGGCAGGTCATGGACGGCGTGACCTATCTGGGCCTGCCCGCCGGCGACCGCCCGGCGCTGGAGCAGGCCCTGGCCGACGAGGCGCCCGACCTTGTCCAGCTGTTCGGCACCGAGAACGACCACGCCTCCTGGGTGCTGGAACTGTTCGACCCGGAGCGGGTGCTGGTGTACATTCAGGGCCTGGCCGGGCCCTGCGGCGAGCACATGGCCGACGGCCTGCCGCCGCGGTTTCTGCGTCGCCAGCCCCTGAAGGAGGCGCTGGCAAGGCGCACCGGCGGGCTGACGGTGCGGGGGCACCGCCAGCGGTTTTTGGAGCGGGGCGAAAAGGAGCGCCGGGTGCTGGCGGCGGCGCGGCACATCCTGGGCCGCACCGACTGGGACAGGGCCTACTGCGCCCGCTTTGCCCCCAGGGCGGAGTATCACCACCTGCCGGAGATCATGCGCCCGGTGTTCTACCAGGGCGGCTGGCGGCGGGAGAGCGCCCGGCCCCACCGGCTCTTTGTGAGCCAGGGCAACGTGCCCCTGAAGGGGCTGCACCGGGCCATCGAGGCGCTGCCGGAACTGGCGGCGCGCTGGCCGGACACCCAGCTGTTTGTGGCGGGCTGGCCCCCGCCGGACAAGGGGCCGCTGCTGCGGCCGCTGCTGCACTGGCTGGCGGAGTACACCGGCTATCTGGACAGCCTTGCCCGCCGGCTCAAGGTCAGCGACCGCATCCACTACACCGGCGTTTTGAGCGCGGAGGAGATGCGGGAACAGTTTTTGCTGGCGGAGACCTATCTGCTCTGTTCCAGCATCGAGAACAGCCCCAACTCCCTGGGGGAGGCCATGCTCACTGGGGTGCCCTGCGCCGCCGCCGCGGTGGGGGGCGTGCCCAGCATGCTGCATCCGGGCGAGGGGGAGCTGTTCGACCCCGCCGCCCCCGGCGCGCTGGCGCGGGCGGTGGCCGCCCTCTGGGCCGACCCGGCCGCCGCGGACGGCATGGCCGCCGCGGCCCGCCGCCGGGCGCTGGCCGTCCACGATCCCAAAGCCGTGGCCGACGCCCTGCTGGACCTCTACCGCCGCCTTTGCCCCGGCGGCTGACACCGCAAAGGAAGTGAACCGCATGCCCACCGCCCCGCTGGTGACGGTCGTCATCACCACCTACAACCAGGAGCGCTACATCCGCCAGGCCATCGACAGCGTGCTGGCCCAGAAGACGGATTTCGACTTTGAAGTTTACATCACCGAGGACTGCGGCACCGACGGCACCCGGGCCATCCTGCGGGAGTACGCCGCCCGGTTCCCCGAGCGCATCCGGCTGAACCTGCGGGATAAAAACGTGGGCATCAGCCGCAACTGGTACGAGGGTCTGTGCGCCGCCAGGGGCTCGTTCGTCTGCACCCTGGAGGGGGACGACTGGTGGCGGGACGACCGCAAACTGCAAAAACATGCGGATTTTCTGCGCGCCCACCCGGAATACCTGGCGGTGAGCCACACCCTGCTGCTCACCGACGACGCCGGCAACACCTACGGCACCCTGCCCGACGACGAGCGCATCCTGAACGCCGACGCCACCATGGCCCTCTTTCTGCGGGGGGTGACCTACTCCTGCACCGCCTGCATGGTGCGCAACATCTTCCAAACGCCCGACCCGGCGCGGGAGGCCTACGTCACCGCCAACCGCAGCATCGCGGATTTCGCCCTGTGCATGCTGTATCTGGACGGCGGGCGGGTGTTCGTGATGGACGATGCCATGAGCGCCTACCGGGTGTCCGGCGGGGACCCGGCCCACCAGAACTACAACACCCGGGCCAGCGCCGTGAAGAAGTACGCCGATTTCCTGGACGTGGTGCTGGCGAGCAAAGGCTACTTCGGCCGCCGCTACCCCTTCACCCGGTGCCTGTTGGCGGGCACCTTCTACCCCCTCATCGACCGGATCAAATACGGCGGCCTCGGGCCCTTCGCAAAAGAGATGGGCCGGCTGCCCGCCGCCGCCAAGCTGGCGCTGCCCTTTTATTTTGCCGGGCGGTGCTTACGGCTTGTGTGGGGCAAGTTCTTCGGCAAAAAGGAGGCCAAGGCATGAGCGAGGTGCTGCTGAGCGTCATCGTGCCGGTGTACAACGCCGCCGCCACGCTGGAAAAATGCGCGGCCAGCGTGCTGGGCCAGGCCCCCGAAACCGCCGAGCTGATTTTAGTGGACGACGGCTCCGCCGACGCCTCCCCCGCCCTGTGCGACCGGCTGGCGGAAAGGGACGGCCGGGTGCGGGTGCTCCACCAGAAAAACGGCGGGGCGTCCGCCGCCCGCAACGCCGGCCTCGCCGCCGCAAGGGGGCGGTATCTGCAATTTGTGGACGCGGACGACTGGGTGAACCCCGGCCTCTACGCCGCGGCGCTGCCCGCTTTGGAAGCGGGGGCGGACGTCTGCTTTTTCGGGGTGGACACCCTGTTGGGGGATGTGAAGGAGACCCTGCCCGCCGGGCGGATGGAGTCGCTTTCCGGCCTTGCCGGCAATTTCGCCTATTACCTGGTGGACACCGGCCTCTTTGCCGCCCTCTACAACAAAATTTTCCGCCGCTCCGCCCTCCGCGGCGTGCGCTTTGACGAGGCGCTCAAGGTCAACGAGGATCTGCTCTTCTGCCTTGCGGCGCTGAAGAACTGCGGCCCGGCGTACTTCATCCCCGCGGCCTATTACGTCTGCGACAACCGGGCGGAGGGCAGCCTCTCCCGCCGGCTGCGCACCGACCTGCTGGACGCGGAGGAGTACACCCGCCCGGCGGTGGCGGATTTTCTGGCCCACTATGGGGCCTCGGAGGCCGAACAGCGGCAGGTGCTGCTGGCGCGCCAGGGGGGCGTTGCCGCCGCCCAGTGCGCCATGCTGCTGGGGCGCAGGGGGGCGCTGCCCTTCGGGGCGTGCCGCCGCCTGTTCGCCCGGCTGCTGGCCCCCGCCCACTGCCGCGCCGCGGTGGGGTCCTGGGTGCAACGCTGCTACACCGGCCCGGCCCGCCTTGTCTACGGGGCCTGCGTGCGCTTTCGTCTTGCCGGGGCGCTGGCCCTGCTGCGCTCTTTGCGCGCCGGCCGCTGAAACCACCTTCAAGGAGGCTTTTTTGCCATGCCCGCTGTCATCAGCTGTGTGATGCCCGTCCACAACGCCGAACAATACCTTGCGGCGGCGGTGGAGAGCGTCCTCGGCCAGAATTACCCCTATTTTGAACTGATTTTGGTGGACGACGGCTCCTCCGACGGCTCCTCCGCCATCTGCGGCGAATTTTCCCGCAGGGACGACCGGGTAAAGCTGCTGAGCCAGCCCAACCGGGGGGCCGCCGCCGCCCGCAACGCCGGCCTTGCAGCCGCCTCCGGCCGCTATCTTGCCTTTGTGGACGCGGACGACATTTTGAAGCCCGGCGCCTTTGCCGCCGTGGCCCGGGCCGCCGCGTCCGACCCCGACCTTGTCAGCTACGGCTTCGAGTGGCGGGAGGGGAAAAAGAGCACCCCCGCCCTCTACCCCGCCTTCCAGTGCGATCTCGACGGCTTCTGGCCGCACTTTGTGGGCTATTACCAGTCGAACCAGTTCTTTTCCCTGTGCAACAAGGCCTACAAGCTGGAGACGGTGCGGCGGGCGGGCCTTGCCTTCGACGAGGGCCTGCGCACCGGGGAGGACATCGCCTTCAACTTCGCCTTCTGGCCTCACATCGGCCGGATGGCCCATCTGGGGGAAAGCTTTTACGAATACTGGGTGCATCCTTCCACCCTGACCCACGCCGCCACGCTGGACAACCTCATCACCAGCCAGCGGGTGCTGGACCAGATGGAGGCCTTCGTCACCGCCGCCGGCCGCCCGGAACTGGCCGCTCCCCTCATCGACAGCCAGCGCCCCCACGACGCGCTGAGTTTTTACACCCTGCTCTTGGATCGCACCAAGCCTTACCCCCTGGCCAAGCGGCAGGCGGCGCTGGCGGCGCTTTTTTCCAGCGAAGTCTGGTACCCCGCCCTGCTCAAAGGCCTCGCGGGGGTGCCCGGCCTGTACGGCAAGTATCTCCGGCTGGCCGCCCGGGCCAAAAGCCCCGCCCTGGCCTGCCTGCCCCTGCGGCTGCGGGGCGCGAAATAACCCTGTTCAGGAGGCGCATTTATGCCCACCATCAGCATCATCACCACCGTCTACGACGCGAAGGACTATCTGCCCCTCACGGTGAACAGCATCCTGGCCCAGACCTTCACCGACTTTGAACTCATCCTGGTGGAGGACGGCAGCCCCAACGGCTGCGGCGAGGTGTGCGACGAGCTGGCCAGGGCCGACGGGCGCATCCGGGTGGTGCACAAGCCCAACGGCGGCCCCGCAAGCGCCGCCAACGCGGGTCTTGACGCGGCGACGGGGCGGTACATCAGCTATGTGGACTCGGACGATCTGCTGGAGCCGAATTTCCTGGAAACGCTCTACAAGATGGTGACCGAAAGCGGCTGCCCGCTGGCGGCCTGCGGCGCCGAGTGCATCGACGAGGAGGGCCGCCGCCTGGGCCGGGGGGTGACCGTCGCCGACGACCTTGTGGGCGAGGGGGACGCCTTAAACCAGTTCTACGACGTGCTGCGGGACGGCGGCATGTACTGCATGGTCACCTGGAACAAGCTGTACGACGCGCGCCTTTTTGAGGGCGTGCGCCACGACGAGACCATGTTCTTCGGCGACGACGCCAACATCATGGACAAAATTTACGACGGGCGGCGCATCGTGGCCACCAACAAGCCCCTCTATCTCTACCGGGTGCGCACCGGCAACATGACCAGCGCCGCCTTCTCGGTGAAAAAGCTGGACGACCTGCGGCTGTACGGCGGCTGGGTGGACTTTTTCGCAAAGAAGCCAGACCGCGCCGACCTTTATCGCCGGGCGGTGGCCCGCTACTGGCAGGTGTTCTATCTCTTTTACGTCCACGCCCGCGAGGCCGGGCCCCTCTCGCCGGAACTCAAGGCGGGCTTTGCGCGGCACAAGAAAAAGCTGAACAGCCTTGTGCCCGCCATTCTAAAGTGCCCCTATGTGCCCGCCGGCGAGAAGCTGCGGGCGGTGCTGTTCGCGCTGAGCCCGGAAGGCTGCTACCGGCTGGCGGCGGCCCGGGGCGCGCTGCACAAAGAGAAGGAGGCGGACGCATGAGCGAAGAAAAACGCCCGGCCGTCAGCGTCATCGTGCCGGTGTACAAGGTGGAGGACTGCCTGCCCGCCTGCGCGGAAAGCCTGCTGGGCCAGACCTTCACCGATTTTGAGCTGATCCTGGTGGACGACGGCAGCCCCGACGGCTGCGGGGCCCTGTGCGACGGCTATGCCGCCCGGGACAGCCGGGTGAAGGTCATCCACCGGCAGAACGGCGGCCTTTCCGCCGCACGCAATTCCGGGCTGGACGCGGCCCGGGGCGAGGCCATCGCCTTTGTGGACGCGGACGACGCGGTGGCGCCGGACTATCTGGAAAAGTTGCGTGCCGCCCTGGAAAAGGCGGGGGCGGACATGGCCGTGTGCGCCGTGGAGGATGTGGACGAGGCGGGCGCGCCGCTCTCGCCGCCGGTGCTCACCGTGCCCGAAGAGGCGGGGGTGTTTGAGGGCAAAGAACTGCTGGCCAGATTCTTCGGCCCCGCCTCCACCTGCTACACCGTGGCCTGGAACAAGCTCTACCGCCGGAAATTGTGGGAAAATTTGCGCTACCCCGCCGGGCGCATCCACGAGGACGACGCGGTGGCCCACCTGCTCTACTGGCAGGCGGAAAAAGTGGTGTGCATCCCCGACGTGCTCTATTTCTACCGGCTGCGCCAGGGCAGCATCTGCCGCACCGAACTGCGCCCCTCCGCCTTCGACGGGGTGGACGCGGCGGCGGCCCGCTGCCGCTTTTTCGCCGCCCACGGCCGCCCCGACCTGGCGGCGCTGGCCCTGCCGGGGGCCTGGCGGCGGTATCTCTCCCTCTGCGCCCGGTGCGAGGCCGCGCCCCTCACCTGGGCGCTGGCCGCCCGCTGGCAGGAGGCCCAGGCCCAAATGGCCGGCCTGCTGCCCCTCTTGAAGGGCTGCCCGGGCCTCTCGCCCCGGGAAAAGCTGGGCTGCCGCCGGTGGGCGAAGCGGGCGCTGCCCCTGCCCCCCAAAACGGACAAACTCCGGGTGGCGCTGCTGCTGCCCCCCGGCCTGCCGGTGCCCGCCGTGAAGGGCGGCGCGGTGGAGACGCTGGCGGAGCATCTGGCCCGCCAGAACGGCCGGTTCAAGGAGATGGAACTGGCGGTGCTCTGCCAGTGGGACGAGGAGGCCGCCGGCGAGTCCGCCCGCTTTGCGGACACGCTGTTTTACTATCAAACGCCCCCGGCTCAGGACCTCGCTCACCGGCTGGCGGTGCGCCTTTCGGCCCTTATGGGCCGGCCTGTCCACTGGAACCGGTGGTACGCAAAGCCCCTCCCCTTTTTGAAGCGGCTGGACGCCGACTGGTACCTGGGTGAAGGGGGCGACCTCTCCGGCTGGCGGCAGGCCAGCCGGGCGCTGGGCCGCGGCCGCTTTGCCGCCCACCTCCACGGCGAAACGGCGGGCAGCGCCGCCCTGGATGAAATTTACGGCCGCGCTCTCTGCATCAGCGAGTTCGTGCGCCGGGCCTGGCTTTCGGGCAGCGGCGAAGGGCCGGAAAGCGCCGCCCTTTTGCCCAACTGCGCGGACATCGACCTGTTCCATCCCGCCGAAAGCGAAGCGGACGCCGCCGAGGCGGCGGACCTGCGGGCGAAGCTGGGCTTTGACAAAGAGGACTTTGTGGTGCTGTTCTGCGGGCGCACCAGCCCGGAAAAGGGGGTGCATCAGCTGCTGGCGGCGCTGGGGAACATCCCCGACGAGTGGGTCAAACTGCTGGTGGCGGGCAGCCCCTTCTTCGGTGCGAAAGACCGTTCCGACTACGCCGACGGGCTGCAAAAACAGGCCGCCGCCCTGGGCGAGCGGGTGAAGTTCGCCGGCTTTGTGCCCAACCCCCGTCTGCCCGGCTATTACCGCATGGCAAACGCCGCCTGCTTCCCCGCCCTGTGGCAGGAGCCGGCGGGCATCACCGCCATCGAGGCCATGGCCTGCGGCTGCCCGGTCATCGCCACCGAATCCGGCGGCCTGCCGGAGTATCTGGCGGGCAGCGGGGCCATCCTCCTGCCCCGCAGCGAAGTGTGGGAGGACGGCCAGCTGCGCGGCGTGCCGGGCGTGCCGCCGCTGGCAGACACCATCGCCCGGGCCATCCTGGCCCTGAAGGCCGACCCCGCCCGGGCCGCCGCCATGGCCAAAGCCGGCCGGGAGGCCGCCGGGCGGTACGCGCCCGAAACCTACTACCGCACCCTGCTGGCAGCGCTGGAAGGGTGGCGGACCGAACGTGAAATTCCCGGAGGAGCGTGATGTTATGGCCCCCACCGTGAGCATTGTTGTTCCCGTGTACAAGGCGGAGGCATATCTGCCCGCCTGCCTTGAGAGCATCCTGGCCCAGACCGTTTCCGACTGGGAGTGCATCCTGGTGGACGACGGCAGCCCCGACGGCTGCGGCGCCATCTGCGACGAGGCCGCGCGGCGGGACGGGCGCTTTCGGGTGGTCCATCTGCAAAACGGCGGCGTGAGCCGGGCGCGGAACACCGGCATGGAGGCGGCACGGGGTGAATACTGCGTTTTCGCCGACGCGGACGACTGCATCCATCCCCGGCTGCTGGAACTGGCGCTGGCGGAACAGAGGCGGCATCCCCGGTCGCTGATCGGCTGGAGTTTCACCAGCGATCCTGCCGCCTGGGAGGGGCTGGAACTCCCCGCCGACCCGCCCGTGACGCGCTACGGCCGCTGGGAACTCCTTGGCTTTTTTGCGGATCGCGTGCTTTTCAATTCAGTCTCGAACAAACTCTTCCGGCTGGACGTCATCCGCGAAAAAGGGCTTTGTTTTGACGTCTCCATGCGCTCCAGCGAGGATTACGACTTTTTCAACCAGGTCTGGAAAGCGTATTTTTCCGCCTGCCCCGACGGGGAGATCCGCCTGCTGGATCTGCCGCTGTACTATTACAACCAGGCCAACGCCGACAGCATCACCCACACCACCGGCGCTGCCCACAGCCGGGATTTCTCCGCCTATTGCCGCGAGCAGCTGGAGCTTTACGCCCAGACACAGGCCGTCTTCGGCCCCTTTGAGCAGTACCCGGCGCGGGATGTGCTGTCGGTGACCAACGCCACACTGAACAGCATCGCCTTCGGGCTGTGCAACATTCCCCACCCTCACCGGGAGATACGGCGGCTGTGGCAGCTGCCCGAGATGAGGGAGATCTCCCGCTGGCACCGCCGCCACAGGGCACACAACACCTACCTCTTTTTCCTGCGGCTGCGCTGGGCGGGCGGGGTCCGGTGGTGGTTCCGGGTGCGGGAGACCCGCCCGGCCCTCTTCGCCACCGTCTATCATCTGGGCTATCGGAACATCCTCAAGCCGTGAGCGAAACGTCTTTCAAAGGAGGCACCGCCTTGGAACCGCAGCTTTCCATCATCGTGCCGGTGTACGATCCCGGCGAATACCTGCCCCGGGCGCTGGACCGCATCGCCGGCCAGACCCGGGGGGATTTCGAGTGCATCCTGGTGGACGACGGCTCCACCGACGGCAGCGCAGCGGTGTGCGACGAATACGCCGCCAAAGACGGGCGTTTCCGGGTCATCCACCAGAAGAACGCCGGGGCCTCCGCCGCCCGCAACGCGGGGATCGGGGCCGCCCGCGCCCCCTGGCTGCTCTTTGCCGACGCGGACGACGTCCTGGCCGACGACGCGGTGGAGACACTGCTGGCCCGCCAGCTGGCCGAGCCGGAGGTCTTTGTGGTGTTCGCCTTTACCGAGGGTCTGGATCTGTTGGGCGTTGAACGGCGCCAGCCCCCCGAAAAGCGCTACCGCGCCCGGGATCTGGGGCGGATGTACGCCGAGACCCCCCTGGCCGCCCCCTGGGGGAAGCTGTTCGATGCGGCGCTGGTGAGGGCGGCGGGCCTGCGCTTTGACACAGCCATGCGCTGCTACGAGGACCGGCCCTTTGTGACCGACTATCTGCGGGCTTTTTTTGCCCGCGACCCGGGCGCCGGGTGCCTTTTTTTGAACCGGCCCCTTTACTATTATGAAAACGGCAACGCCGCCAGCCTGAGCAAGAGCGACCGCAGCCGCCTTGCGCCCAGCCACTACGAGGCCTTCGACCGCCTGCTCACCGACTGTCTGGAGCGGTACCGCACACCGCCCGCGGAACTTTTCAAGATCGTGCTGGAATACATGAACACCCTGCTCTACGGGGCCTGGTGCACCCCGCCCGGCGAGCGCCGCCGGGCCATGGCCCGCTTTTACAAAAGCGACGAGTACCGCCGCCTGATGGCCTATTTTGCCGACAACCGCCTGTACGAGGCGCGGTATCTGCCCCTGCGCTTTCACGCCACGGCCCTGGCGGTGGCGCTGGACCAGAGTCGGCTTGTACCGCCCATGTCCCTCTACTGGAAATTTCACTGGCTGGGGCTGCGCACCCTGTGCCGGGGCTGGACGCCCCTGATCCCCACCGCATGATCCGCGGCGGCTTTCGCCGCCCGCGGTTTTGTGCTATAATGCCTGTGCCCCGCCCCTAAAAAACTTCGGAGGTGCTTTATGCCCGCAGTATCCGTGGTGGTCCCGGTCTATAATGTAAAAGAACTTCTGCCCCAGTGCCTTGACAGCATCGCCGGGCAGACCTTCGCCGACTTTGAATGCATCCTGGTGGACGACGGCTCCACCGACGGCTCCGCCGCCGTCTGCGACGCCTACGCCGCCAAAGACGGCCGCTTCCGAGTGATCCACAAGGCCAACGGCGGGGTATGCAGCGCCCGCAACGCGGGCGCTGCCGCCGCGGCGGCAGACTATGTGGTCTACTGCGACCAGGACGATCTGTTCGCGCCCCGGCTGCTGGAACTGGCGCTGGAGGCCCAGCGCCAGCACCCGGAGGACCTGATCGTCTGGCCCTACACCCGCGAGCGGGCGGCTTTCGCCGCCCAGCCCGAGGCCCCGGAGCACGCCGTCTACGACCGGCGGCACCTGCTGGACTACCTGGCCGGGGACATGATGATCTATGTGTGGAACAAGCTGCTGCCCCGCCGCGTTCTGGCCGCCATGCCCGCCCTGTTCGACGAGTCCCTCATCGGCGGCGGCGAGGACTTTGACTTCATCGCCCGCTTTCTGCCGGTGTTCTTCGCCCAGCATCCCGGCGGCTGCGTGCGCCAGATCGGTGCGCCGCTGTACTTCTGGAACCCCGGCAATGAAAAGAGCGTCTCCCGCTGGGACTCCAACTCCCGGGGCTACTCGGTGCGCCAGCTGGCCTTTTTCGCGAAGATCAAGCAGGCCTTTCCCGATTTTTACGACCAGGACGAGGCGCAGATCGCCCGCTGCTTCAACCGCCTGATCCGGCCCATGGTGTTCGGTTTTTCGCTGGCAAAAAAGAACGGCGAGTCGCTGCATGATTTCTGGAGCAGCCCGGAACTGGCCGAGATGCTCGGGTGGCTGCGGGAGCACCGCTGGTATCTGGGCCTGTATCCGCCCCTGCGGCTGCGCAGCGCCGCCCTGGGCCGGCGGATGCTTTACTGGATGGACGAACGCCCCCGGCTGTACGGGCTGTGCTACGGCGTATTCTATCACCTGCTGGCCCACGGCTGGAACCACCTGTGAATCCGGTCCATCTCGTTTGAAGGAGGCACTTTCCATGGCCGACCGGCCTTTTTTCACCATCCTGACGCCGGTGTACAAGGGGATGGACTTTGTGCCCGGCTGTGCGGACAGCGTGCGCGCCCAGGGCTTTGACGACTACGAGCACCTGCTCATCGACGACGGCAGCCCCGACGGCAGCGGCGCGCTGTGCGATGAGCTGGCCGCCGGCGACGGGCGCATCCGGGTGATCCACCAGCAGAACGCCGGCGTCACCGGCGCGCGCAACACCGGCATCGCCGCCGCCAGAGGGCGGTATCTGCTCTTTCTCGACCAGGACGACCGCCTGGGCCCCTGCGCGCTGCGGGCCATCGCCGCCGCGCTGCGGGAGGGCGGCGACGACCTGGTGAGCTGGCGCCATCACGGCCAGTGGGGGGAGATGTGCGCCGACCCGGCGCTGGCCGTGCCCACCCGCTACGCCCAGCCGGACTTCGGCAAACTCTACTGCACCGGCACGGTGCACTACGTCTGGACCAAGGCCTTCCCGGTGGATTTTTTGCGGGAGAAGAACATCCGCTTCGACGAGACCATCCAGGACGGCACCGACGACCTGCCCTTCGTGATCGCCTTCTGGCGGGCCTGGTTCGGCGAGCACCCCGGCGCGGGCATTCAGTACATCTCCCAGTTCCTCTATTACTACGAGATCGGCAACGATGCCAGTGTGAGCAACCGGCTGCAGCCTTTTATGCCCAGTCACCTGGCCATGTTCAGCGACCTGCTCTCCGACTTTTTGCACCGCTACCATGTGCCGCCCGACCAGATGGCGCTGGCCTTCTACCAGTGTCTGCACACTCTGGCCTACGGGGTGTATTCCACCCCCCGCGCCCGCCGGCGGCGCCTGCGGGCACAGCTGCTGGAGGACGGGCGGTTCCGGGCCATTCTGAACGAGATGGGCCGCTGCCGCCTCTACTCCCCCTTCTATCTGCCCTTTCGCCTGGGCCGGCTGGGGCTGGTGGTCTTCCTGTTCCGCTCCTACGAGGGGCGGCGCTGGTGGTTCTGGCAGGCCTACCGGCTGGGGCTTTTGCTGCTGGGGCCGGGCTGGCGACAGGTATTCTGACAAATTTTGCCCGCAAATCTGCCCTTTGCGGCAGCTTTCATGGTATAATAATAAAATGCCAACATTTCGCGGCCTGGCCGCATAAAGGAGCCGTTCATGGAAAACACATCCCAACAGCAGTGGACCACGGTGATCAGACCCCGCACCGGATGGTTCGACATCGACTTCAAGGAACTGTGGCAGTATCGTGACCTGGTGACCATGTTCGTCAAGCGCAGCTTTACGACCATGTACAAGCAGACCATCCTGGGTCCCGCCTGGCTGCTCATCAATCCGCTCATCACCACCGTCATCTTCACGGTGGTGTTCGGCGGCATCGCGGGCCTGGCCGAGGAGGGCGTGCCCAGCTTTCTGTTCTATATGGCGGGCAACGCCATCTGGTCCTTCTTCTCCGCCTGCATCACCGGCACCGCCAACACCTTTGTGTCCAACGCCGGGCTGTTCGGCAAGGTGTACTTTCCCCGGCTGACCATGCCCATCTCCCAGGTGCTCATCTCGCTGGTGAACCTGGGCATCCAGATGCTGATGTTCTTTGTCTTCTGGGCGTGGTTCTTCTTTTTCGGGCAGGCCTACGGCACCGTGCGGATGGATCTGTGGGTGCTGGCTGTGCCGGCCGTGCTGCTGCTGGTGATGGTGCTGGGCCTGGGCGTGGGCATCATCGTCTCCAGCCTCACCACCAAATACCGGGACCTGGCCATCGTGGTGGGCTTCGGCGTGCAGCTGTGGATGTACGCCACGCCGGTGGTCTACTCCATGAACGAGCTCACCGCCACCAGTCCCCGCCTTGCCACCCTCATCCGGCTGAACCCCATGACCGAGCCGGTGCTGGTGTTCCGCTACGCCCTGCTGGGCTGCGGCGAGATCCACCCCGGCTGGCTGCTGTACAGCGCCCTGATCAGCCTTGTGATGCTGGCCATCGGCGTGGTGCTCTTCAGCCGGGTGGAAAAGACCTTTATGGACACGGTGTGACGCGGGAGGTACAGAACGATGACGATGCAGACGAATACCGAACGCGAGCCGGTGATCCAGATCACCGGGCTGAAAAAGCAGTACCGCCTGGGCCAGATCGGCGGCGGCACCCTCACCGCCGACCTGCAGAGCTGGTGGGCCCGGGTGCGGGGCAAAGAGGACCCCAACCTGCCCATCGGCACCGACACCCGCCTGTTCGGCCAGACCTTCATGGCGCTGAACGGGGTGGACCTGACGGTGTACAAGGGCGAGGCGCTGGGCATCATCGGGCGCAACGGGGCGGGCAAGTCCACCCTGCTCAAGATCCTCAGCCGCATCACCGCCCCCACCGAGGGCGAGATCAAATTCAAGGGCCGCATCGCCAGCATGCTGGAGGTGGGCACCGGCTTCAACGGTGAGATGACCGGCCGGGAGAACATCTATATGAACGGCTCCATCCTGGGCATGACCAAGGCCGAGGTGGACGCGAAGCTGGAACAGATCATCGAGTTCTCCGAGTGCGCCGAGTTCATCGACACCCCGGTGAAGCGCTATTCCAGCGGCATGTTCGTGAAGCTGGCCTTCGCGGTGGCCGCCCATCTGGACTCCGAGATCATGGTGATGGACGAGGTGCTGGCGGTGGGCGACATGAAGTTCCAGCAAAAGTGCCTGGGCAAGATGAGCGACGTGGCCGGCCAGGAGGGCCGCACGGTGCTCTACGTCAGCCACAACATGAGCACCATCCGGCAGCTGTGCACCCGCTGCATCGTGCTGGACAAGGGCCGGGTCATCTTCGACGGCAACGTGGAGGACGCCATCGCCATCTACATGGAGACCACCGACGTGAACGTGGTCCACTACAACCTTGCCGACACCGGCCGCATGACCTCCGGCGCCGGCAAGCGGCTGCGGGTGGAAACGCTGGACTTCGAGGGCAAGGAGAGCAGCGTCTTTGCCGCCGGCGAGCCGCTGGTGGTGCGCATCCGCTGGCGGGCCAACCAGAAGTTCGACGCGGTGAACATGAAGCTGAACATCCACTACCGGGACTCCAGCCCCGTGGGCATCACCCATCCCATCACCCTGGGGGCCGCCGAGCCGGGCCGGGTGTACACCACCACCTTCACCTTCGACACCTCCATCCTCAGCGAGGGGCAGTATTTCTTCTATCTGGACGTGTTCGAGCGGGAGCTGGCGGGCGCCATCTGCCTGGACAAGCCCAACCAGGAGTTTGCCTTTGAGGTCACCAACACCGACCGCACCCTGCCCGAGTGGTCCGCCGGCTGGGGCCATATCCACTTCCCGCCGGTGAAGGTGGTGTCCGTGGAGGAATCGGCCCAATGAAGCCGGACCTTTACATCTGCCACACCGCCTATCAGGTGCTGGTGGAGTGCTGCCGGGCCATGGAGGCCCCCTGCCCGCCGGACCTGGTGCTGAGCGCCGCGCTGCCGGGAGCCGGGGCGCTGGCCGGGCGGCTGCGCGGCACCGGCCTGTTCCACCGGGTGCGGGTGTTCGACGAGGATGCCTGCGGCAGCGCCTTTCAGCGGGGCTTTTTGCGCACCCTCTTTTTGCAGCGGCTCATGGGGCGGCGCAACGTGGAAAAGTACCACGGCTTTCGCCTGGACGGCGGGCGGTACCGGGCGGTGTACATCCACAACGACTGGAGCGTGCTGGGCCGCTACCTGCAGGACAAGGGCATCCCCTACATCCTCTGCGAGGACACCTTCGCCAGCACCTGCTCCGCCGACCACAGCCTCATCCTGCGCCAGCGGGCGCTGCCCCGTTTCGCCCTGCGCCGGGCCTTCGGCTACGGCTACCTCTACTGGGGCGACTGGAAAAAGGTGAAGGCCATCGAGACCGAGAGCCTTGCGCGCGCAACAGTGCCCTTTCCCAAAGCCCGGCTGTCCGAGCGCAGTCAGAAGGCGGCCTTTGCCGCCCTGACCAAAGAGCAGAAGGCGCTTTTGTGCTCGGTGTTCCTCACCGCGCCCCTGCCGGAAAACTGCGCCGGGGCGGTGCTGCTTCTGACCCGGGACTTCGTCTGCGAGCACCTGATGGACGAAGCCGCCCAACGGCGGATGTACAAGGCGGTGGCGAAAAAGTATTGTTCCGGCGGGCCGCTCTTCGTCAAGGCCCACCCCCGGGACGCCTCCGACTACGCCGCCCTCTTCCCCGGGGCGGTGGTGCTGGACCGGGCGATGCCCAGCGAGGTGCTCAACTTCGCGCTTCCCTTCCGCTTTTCGCGGGCGGTGACGGTGGAGTCCACCGTGCTCAAGGCCTTCGAGGCCGCCGACGAAAAGATAACCCTCTCGCTGGACGAGGCTCTGGCCCTGGCCGGCGCGGAGGGCTAAGGGCGCGTTTTGCCAAAACAATGAAAGAACGACGGCCCCCGGTTCGTTTTGATATCGGGGCGGAAAAGAGGTCTTTTTCATGAAAATTCTCGGCGTCATCCCCGCCCGCTACGCCTCCAGCCGGCTGCCGGGCAAGCCCCTGGCGGACATCCTGGGCAAGCCGATGATCTGGTGGGTGTACCAGGCGGCGAAACAGAGCCCCCTGCTGGTCGATCTGGTGGTGGCCACCGACGACGAGCGCATCCTGACGGTGTGCCGCGAATACGGCATGAACGGGGTGATGACCCGGGCCGACCACGACACCCCCACCGCCCGCATCCAGGAGGTGAGCTGCCTTATCGGGGCCGACCTGTATCTTCAGATCATGGGGGACGAGCCCCTCATCGACCCGAAGGCTTTCGAGCTCATCCTGCCGAAAACCCTACCCGCCGACCCGTACTATGTGGCGGGAGTGACCAATCGGATGGACCACCCGGCGGACGTGATCGACTTCTCCAATCAGAAGGTGGTGTGCAACGCGAAGCGGGAGATCCTGCTCATCAGCCGCAGCCCCATCCCCTACCCCAAGGGCACGGCGGACTTTGAGTACGAGAAGATCACCGGCATCCAGCTGTTCAGCAAACAGGCGCTGGATTTCTACGCCGCCACCCCCAAGAGCGCCCTGGAAAAGGCCGAGGAAAACGACCTGATGCGCTTTATCGAAAACGGCCACACCGTGCACGCGGTGCTCTCCCCCTACAAGACCGTCTCGGTGGACACGCCGAAGGACGTGGACATCGTGTGCGATATCCTCCGTCAGCGGGCCGCCCGCTGAACCGGCCCCGCCCCCGGCGCTTGCGGGCCGGAGGCCGGACCTCACCCACCACGGCGCTTTGCGGCGCGCCCCACCGCCCCCTTTGGGGCAGAAAGGGAACCCAACTATGTCTACCATCCGTTTGCTCGACTGCACCCTGCGGGACGGGGGCTATGTGAACGACTGGAAATTCGGCTTTGAGAACATCCGCGACATTGTGGAAAGCCTGGTGCAGGCGGGCACCGACATCGTGGAGGTGGGCTTCCTGCGCAACCTCGAGCCGGACCCCGACCAGAGCCGCTGGAACACGGTGACCGAGCTGAAAAAGGTGCTGCCCGCCGACCGGAAGAACACCCTGTTCTCCGGCATGGCGCTGCACAACTTCTACGATATTGACAAGCTGGAGCCCTGGGACGGCACCGGCATCGACATGATCCGGGTCACCTTCCACGACTACGACATCGAACAGGGCCTCGCCTTCTGCCGCAAGGCCCAGGACAAGGGCTACAAGATCAGCTGCAACCCCATCAACATCATGGGCTACTCCGACGCGGGGGTGCTGTGGCTGTGCGAGCAGGTGAACAAGCTGCACCCCTTCGCCTTCTCCATCGTGGACACCTTCGGCAGCATGCAGATGGGCGATCTGGAGCGCATCGTGCGCCTGGTGGACAACAATCTCGCCAAGGATATCGCCCTGGGGCTGCACCTGCACGAAAACCTGGCCCAGAGTTTCAGCCTGGCCCAGCGCTTTCTGGACATGCACCTGGTGGGGCGGGACGTGACGGTGGACGCAAGCCTTCTGGGCATGGGCCGCACCCCGGGCAACCTGTGCATCGAGCTCATCGCCGACTACATGAACCGCAACTTCGGCAAGCAGTACGACATCGACCGCATGCTGGACGCCATCCAGGAGCACATCCTGCCCATCAAGGAAAAGAGCCCCTGGGGCTACTCCCCGGCCTACTTTTTGTCGGCCAAATACAACCTCCACCGCAACTACGCCGAGCATTTCCTGGACAAGGGCGACCTTTCCAACCGGGACATCAACCACCTGCTCAGCCGCATCGCCCCGGAGAAAAAGACCGCCTTTGACGCGGCCTACGCCGACGGCCTCTACGCCGCCTACAAGGACAACCGCATCGACGACACCGCCGACCGGGCCCGGCTGGCCAAGGCGCTGGCCGGCCGCAAGGTGCTGTGCCTCGCCCCCGGCGGCACCCTGAACACCCACCGGGCCGAGGTGGAGGACTTCATCGCCCGGGAGGCCCCGGTGGTGATCGCGGCCAACTTCGCGCCGGAGGACATCAGGGCGGACTTTGCCTTCTTCTCCAGCGGCAAGCGGTTCGACAAACTCACCGCCTTCCCCTGCCCGGTGATCTGCACCTCCAACCTGGAGGGCAACGCGGACTACCGCCTGGACTACAACAGCCTGGCGGGGGCCTTCACCATGGGGGCCAACAGCCTCATCATGCTGCTGCGGCTGCTGGCGCAGCTGGGCGTTGCGGAGGTGGCCCTGGCGGGGGCGGACGGCTATGAGCCGGGCAGCGAGAACTACTGCGACCCCCGGATGAAAAACCACACCCCCCGGGGCACCGACTACAACCGGGCTATGGCCGGAGCCATCGCCGCCAGTGGCCTGGGCGTGACCTTCGTCACCCCCAGCCACTACCGGAAAGGATGACCTGATGGACGACATTCGACTGCTGGTGCTGGACGTGGACGGCACCCTCACCGACGGCGGGCTGTACCTGGATTCCGCCGGGGGCGAGACCAAGAAGTTCTCGGTGCGAGACGGGGCGGGCCTGGCCCTGGCCCGGGCGGCGGGCATCCGGGTGATGATCCTCACCGGCCGGGAGAGCGTGCCGGTGCGCCGCCGGGCCGAGGAACTGCACCTTGATTTCTGCGTGCAGAACTGCAAGGACAAAGCGGCGTATCTGGCGGCCTTTCTGAAGGAACAGGGCCTTGCCAAACACCAGGCGGCCTATGTGGGCGACGACTGGAACGACCTGGCCGCCATGGAACTGGCGGGCTTTGTGGCCTGCCCCGCCGACGCCGACGAACTGGTGCGCCGCCGGGCGGACTTTGTCAGCCCCCGCAAAGGGGGCGAGGGCGCCGTGCGGGACGCCGTGGTCCACATCCTGCGCCGGCAGGGCCGCTTTGAGGCGCTGCTGGAACAGGTGTACGGCGCCCGTGCCTGACCGCCACAAAAAAAGCCGGGAGGCAACGGGATGCAGAACATTCTGAACTTTTGCAACAAACACAGGCGGGCGCTCACCGGCGTGCTGCTCTGCTTCGTGCTGTTCGCGGTGTTCGCCGCCGTCTGGCTCACCCACATCCGGGGCCAGGGCGACAAGAGCAGCAGCTGGGCCATCAACGACCAGTTCCACAGCTTCATCCCCATCGAAGAGCAGATGGAGCAGCGCTTTACCTGCGACCGGGACCTGCTGGCGCTGAGCCTGGTGCTGGCCGCCGAGGACGTGGACACGCCCCCCGAGGGGGACCTGGAACTGGTGCTCACCGACAGCGCCACCGGTGAGGAACTGGCCCGCTCCACCGGGGACATGCGCTACATCTACAACGGGTGGGACAACTACTACACCACCCTGGGGCTGGACCGGTTCGTGGAAAACCCGGGCCAGACCGCGGAGTACACCCTGACCCTGATCCCCCATTACACCGGCGAGGGCCGGCTGTGCGTGGGCTACGAGGCGGGCGGCATGCCCGCCGGCGTGGCCCTGACGGTGGACGGCGAAGCGGTGGACGGCACCGTGGCGCTGCTGGGCACCGAGGCCCGGGTGGGTGGCTTTCTGACCAAATTCTACTGGGTGTTCGCCGCGGGCTGCATCGCCACGGCGGCCCTGGGCTGGTGGCTGTACTGCCGCGGCGCGGCGCTGCACCGGCTGGTGTTCTGCGGCGTGCTGCTGCTGGGCTTTTTGTTCAACGTGCTGCTGCCGCCCTACGCCGCGCCGGATGAGAAGTATCACATCAACCAGAGTTTCACCCTGGCCAGCACCATCTACAACCCCCACCTGCCGGTGGCTCAAAGCCACATCCGGGACACCCTGCGCCGCCCCTCCGACCAGGACGCCCTCATCCAGGTGGACGAGACCACCGTCTTTACCTGGCAGCACATCGTCAGGGTGCTGGGCCGGCCCAACACCGACCCCACCGGCTACACCCAGGACTTTCCCGAGTACCAGGTGGACAGCAGCTACACCCTCTACTGGATCAGCGGCCTGGGGGTGCTCGTGGGCTTCTGGCTGCATCTGGGCTTTGCCGCCACCCTGTACCTGGGGCGGCTGGCGAACCTGGCCTTTTTCGCCTTCCTCTCCGCCTGGGCGGTGAAGCGCGCGCCGGTGGCGAAACCGGTGTTCGCCACGGCGGCGCTGCTGCCCATGACGCTGCATCTGGCCGCCTCCTACAGCCGGGATTCCAACCTTCTGGCGCTGTGCTTTTTCTTCAGCGCCCTGCTGCTGGATCTGGCCTTCGGCCCCCGGGAGCGCATCGGCTGGAAGCAGCTGGTGCTGCCGGTGGTGCTGGCGGTGCTGATCGTGCCCAGCAAGGTGGTGTATCTGCCGCTGGCGGCGCTGATCCTGCTGATCCCGGCGGCGCGGCTGGGCCGCTTTTCCCGCTGGATCAAGGGCGGCTTTCTGGCGGTGTGTGCCGCGGCCTTTTTGCTGAATTCCGGCGCGGCCGTCGCCCTCACCAACTTCACCCAGACCAGCGGCACCGCGGCCGCCGGCGCGGCCAGCCTCATTGCCCAGGAGCAGGCCCTCTCCCAGGAGGAGCCGGCCCCGGCCGCGCAGAGCGAAAGCGCGCCGGAACCCCCCGCTTCGGCCGCGCCGGGCGAAAGCGCGCCGGAAACACCCGCTTCAGAGCCGCAGAGTGAGAGCGCCCCTGCGACCTCCGTGCCGCAGGCGCAGGGCGAGAGCGTGCCGGAACAGCCCGCCACGGCCGCCCCGGGCGGAGGCGGCGCGGTGCAGACCGACGCCAACAGCATGTCCACCGAGGAGGACCTCACCTGCTACACCCTGCCCTACATCCTCTCGCACCCGCTGGACACTTTTGAGCTGTGCGTCCGGTCGGTGGTGGAGGAGGGCGACCACTACCTGAGCACGCTGGTGGGCGGCACGCTGGGCTATTTCGGGCTGGACAAGCCGCTGGACCTGGCCTGGGGCTGGGTGCTGGCGCTCTACGCCTTGCTGGCGCTGGCCTGGCTTTGCCCCGACGGCGGCGCCATGCCGCTGCCGGCCCGCTGGGGGACGCTGGCGGCGGGCCTTTGCTGCTGCGGTCTGGCGGTGCTGGGCTGCATCTCCTGGACCCCCACCTACTACGACACCATCTACGGCTTCCAGGGCCGCTATTTCCTGCCGGTGCTGCCGCTGCTTTTGCTGGTGCGGCCCCGGGCGCTGTGCCTTGCCGGCGACTGCCGCCGCGGGCTGGTGATGGCGGCGGTGCTGGTGGACATCGGCGTTCTTTTGAACGTGTTCCTGGCCGTGGTGGCCCGATAACAACCGATCCGAGGATTTCGCTTATGCAGGATTTCAGAGCCATCCCGGTCATCATCCCCAGCCTGGAGCCGGACGAGCGGCTGCCCCGGCTGCTGGCGGAGATGAGAGAGGCCGGCATCGAGAACATCGTGCTGGTGGACGACGGCAGCGGGCCGGACTACGCCCCTGTTTTTGAGCGCGCGCAGCGGGAATTCGGCTGCACGGTGCTGCGCCACGCGGTGAACCTGGGCAAGGGGCGCGCCCTCAAGACCGCCTTCAACCACTGCCTGAACACCTGGCCCGACGCCGCCGGCGCCATCACCGCCGACTCCGACGGCCAGCACTCGGCGGCGGACATCCTCCGCTTCATGGAGGAGCTGGCCGCCCACCCGGACAGCCTGCTGCTGGGCTGCCGCAACTTTGACGATGCGGGCGTGCCCTTCAACAGCCGCTGGGGCAACAAGATCACCTGCTTCATGTTCAAAGCGCTGTGCGGGGTGTCGGTGAGCGACACCCAGACCGGCCTGCGGGGCATCCCCACCGCTTTCATGGCGCGGCTGATGAACGTGCCGGGCGAGCGGTTCGAGTTCGAGAGCAACATGCTCATCGAAACGCGGGACCGCCTGCCCATCCGGGAACTGTCCATCCAGACCATCTACGACTCGAAGGAGAACCACTCCTCCCACTTCCATCCCCTGCGGGACTCCGCCCGCATCTACGCCATCTTCGGGCGGTTCCTCTTCGCCAGTATGTCCGCCAGCGTGCTGGACCTGGCGCTGTTCTCGCTGTTCCTGCTGCTGCTGAGCCCGCTGTTCGCCGGGCGCACCCAGGCGGTGTTCTTCTGCACCGCCCTGGCCCGGCTGCTCTCCGCCAGCTACAACTATTACATCAATCACCGGGTGGTGTTCCACAGCCAGGCCGGCCACCGGCGGGCGGCGACGCGCTATGTGCTGCTGGCGGCGGTGCAGATGCTGGCCAGCGCCGCGCTGGTGAGCCTTGCCACCTCCCTGCTCAGCCCTCCGGGCGGCTGGGAGATCCT
This sequence comes from Candidatus Allofournierella merdavium, assembly GCA_019118765.1. Lineage (GTDB taxonomy): Bacteria > Bacillota > Clostridia > Oscillospirales > Ruminococcaceae > Allofournierella_A > Allofournierella_A merdavium. The sequence continues at coordinate 36,530 of DWYI01000035.1, forward strand.
CATCAAGGCGGTGGTGGACATCGTTCTGTTCTTCGTCAGCTTCCAGATCCAGCGGGAGTTCGTCTACAAGAAAAAGGCCTGACGGCCCGAAAGGAGGCGGGCGGCTGTGACTCTCTGCTTTTTCTCGGCCCAGTACCTGCCCACCGTGGGCGGGGTGGAGCGATACACCTACAACCTGGCCCGCCGGGTGGTGCGGGCCGGCCACGCCGCGCTGGTAGTCACCAGCGCCCTGCCCGGCCTGCCCCACCACGAGACCGACGCCGAGGGCATCGAGATCCTGCGGCTGCCGGTGTGGCCGCTGATGCACGGCCGCTTTCCCGTGCTGCGCCCCGGGCGGGACTTTGCCCGGCTGGAAAAACTGCTCTGGGGGCGGAAGATCGACTTCTGCCTCATCAACACCCGCTTTTATGTCAGCAGCCTCTACGCCGCCCGCCAGTGCGCCGGGCGGGGCATCCCGGCCATCGTGGTGGACCACTCCACCGGCCACCTGCCCATGGGCAGCGCGCCGCTGCGGGCGGCGGGCGCGGCCTACGAGCATCTGGCCGCGGCGGTGCTCAAGCACTACAAGATGCGGTTTTACGGGGTGAGCCGGGCGGTCTGCCGGTGGCTGGAGCACTTCGGCGTCACGGCCGAGGGCCAGCTGTACAACGCGGTGGACCCCGCCGAGGTGCGGGCGCTGGCCCACGCCCCCGACGCGGCGGACTGGCGGGCGGCGCTGGGGCTTGCCTCCGACGCGCCGCTGGCGGCCTTCGTGGGGCGCGTCATCCCCGAAAAAGGGGTGGCGGAGCTGATCGAGGCGTTCACCGCCGCCGCCGTGCCCGGCGCGGCGCTGGCGGTGGCGGGGGACGGGCCGCTGCTGGCCGACCTGCAAAAAAACTGCCCGCCCCGGGTGCATCTGCTGGGGGCGGTGCCCTATCCGAAGGCGATGCAGCTGCTGGCCCAAAGCCAGGTCTACTGCCTGCCCACCTACTACGCCGAGGGCTTCCCCACCACCTTTCTGGAGGCGGCGGCCTGCGGCTGCCCCATCGTGACCACCCGCACCGGCGGCAGCGACGAACTGCTGGCGGACGACAGCTTCGGCATCCAGCTGGACTCGGCCGATCCCGGCCCGCTGGCGGCGGCGCTGAAAAAGGCGCTCACCGACGAGCATTGGCGGCGCACCGCCGCCGCCCGCACCGCCGCCCGGCTGGAGGAGCACTTCACCTGGGACGCGGTGTGTGAAAAACTTCTGGCGCTGGCCCACAGCGCCCAAAACTGACAGAAAGCGAACGGGAGAGTATGGCAAAATTATTGATCGTGATCCCCGCATACAACGAGGAGTCCAACATCGTGCGGGTGGTGGAAAATCTGATCGAGCACTACCCCCAATACGACTATGTGGTGGTGAACGACGGCAGCCGGGACCACACCGCGGCCCTGTGCCGTCAGCACGATTTCCACCTGATCGACCTGCCGGTGAACCTGGGCCTGGCGGGGGCCTTTCAGACGGGCCTTCGCTACGCCGCCGAAAACGGCTACGACTGCGCGCTGCAGTTCGACGCCGACGGCCAGCATCTGCCCCGGTACATCGCTCCCATGCTGAAGGAACTGGAGGGAGGGGCGGACATCGTGATCGGCAGCCGGTTCGTCACGGTGAAAAAGCCCAAAAGCCTGCGGATGGCCGGCAGCTACCTCATCAGCTGGGCCATCCGGCTGACCACCGGCAAGGCCATCTGCGATCCCACCAGCGGGATGCGGATGTTCAACCGCAAGATGCTGGAGGAGTTCGCCGCCAACCTCAACTACGCCCCCGAGCCGGACACCATCAGCTACCTCATCAAGAACGGGGCGGTGGTGAAGGAGCTGCAGGTGGAGATGGGCGAGCGCACCGCCGGCACCAGCTACCTGAACTTCGCCCGCGCGGTGGAATACATGATCAAGATGGGCCTGTCCATCCTGCTCATTCAGTGGTTCCGCAAGCGGGACACCCTCACCCCCTACACCGAAAGGAGCCTGTGATATGCTGGACTATCCCCTCTCGCTGCGGCTGCTGCTGGTGCTGGGCAGCCTGCTGACACTGGTGTTCGTGCTGGGGCGCATCCGCCGCGCAAAAATGCAGATCGAGGACAGCATCTTCTGGTTCGTCTTTTCCGGTCTGCTGCTGCTTTTGAGCATCTTCCCCGAACTGGCTTACTGGACCGCACGCACGCTGGGGGTGCAGGCCCCCATCAACGTGGTGTATCTGGCCATCATCTTCCTGCTCATCCTGAAGGTGTTCTTCATGAGCCTGCGCATCAGCCAGATGGACTCCAAGCTGAAGATCCTCACCCAAAAGGTAGCCCTCAACGAGGAGAAGATCGAGCGCAGCCACCAGGACCGGTGAGCCCCGGCAGGGCCATTTGTCAAACCGCGCGGGCTGTGGTATAATAAACTGAAAACCACCTGCGGCGTCCGCCGGGCGCCGCGTTATGACGGAAACGGAGGGTCCACACAACCATGGCATACACCCCGAAACTCACCTACAAGGGCCGCCCGCTGGTGCGCTGCGGCAACGAGATCTACTATGGCAGCCTCGCCGACCCCTATGTGGTGTTCATGCAGGTGCTCACCACCAAGGAGGAGAACGGCATCACCGTGGCCGACAAGCTGCATGTGATGCTGATGAGCACCGACGCCACCAAGCCCCTGCCCGAGCGGGTGATCAAGCAGAGTTCCAAGACCGGCCTGTACACCGCGCTGGAAGTGGGCGGCATGTGGCTGGAGCGGGCGCTGAAGGAAGCGGCCGCCGCCAAAAAGTAAGTTTTGCGACACGATAAAAGGCCCCGGACCATTCGGTCCGGGGCCTTTTGCCGCGGCGGGGCCCCTCAGGCCTCCGCCACCGACACCAGGTATTTGAAGATCTGCAGTTTGTTCTCCTCGTAAAGGCCCATCTCCTCGTAGAGGTTTTTATAGTAGGCGAAAAGGCTGGCCTTCACCGAAAGGATCTTGAAGGTGTTGCGCAGCGTCACCTGGGTGGCCACAAGGCTCTGGGGATTCTTCACATAATAATACACCGGTTCGCCCAGCGCGTAAAAGCGGGCGGCGTAGCGGATGTATTCCAGATTGAACAGCAGATCCTCGCTCCAGCGCAGTTCCTCGCTGCACTGGATGTCGTGGCTTTGCACCAGATCCCGCCGGTAGAGCTTGTTCCACATCACCCCGTAATAGAAGCTGGCGGGCTCCTTCATCAGCCCCTTCGCAAAGGCGTGCTTGTCGTAAAATCCCTTTTCCAGGAACCCGAACTGCTGGATGGTCTGGTAGCTGTCTTCCTCCTTCGCGAAGAGGGGCTTTGTCTGTTCCACCCGGTAGTAGGGCGCGATGACCAGGTCGGTCTGGTTGGCCTCGGCGGCCTCCACCAGCAGGCGGGTGGCCTCGGGGGCCAGATAATCGTCGCTGTCGGCAAACTGCAGGTACTTGCCGGTGGCCATCTCCATGCCCAGGTTGCGGGTGGCGGACACGCCGCTGTTGGCCTTGTCGATGAGCAGGATGCGTTTGTCCACCCGGGCGTACATCTCGCAGACGCGCAGGCTCACATCCTTGGAGCCGTCGTTGACGATGATGATCTCCAGGTTTTCATAACTCTGCCGCCGGATGCTCTCGATGCAGCGGGCAATGTGGCTGCCGGCGTTGTACACCGGCACGATCACGCTGACCAGGGGCTGTTCCACAAAGACTCCTCCTTCACATTGCAAAAGGCGCCCCGCCGGGCGTCAACTCTCCTCCGCCGGCGGCTCCAGCAGGGCCGCGGCCGCCAGCAGCAGCAAAAACGGGGTGAAATTGAAGGCGTAGCGGGCTTTGGTCTCCCACAGGCTCAAAAAGAGGATGAGGCCGGTGACGCTCACCCCCGCCAGCATCCGCGGCCCGCCCACGGGCCGGCGCACCGCCCGCGCCGCGCCCGCCAGCACCAGCAGCTGCACCATGAAAAGGTACGCCTGGCAGTAATAGACCAGGGGCATGTAGCCCGGCTGGCCCTCCAGGATAAAGGCGTGGGTCCAGTTGGCCCGCTGGGGGGTGGCCAGAAATTCCTCGGCGTTGTACAGGCCGTCGCCCCAGGTGATCACCGCCTTGCGGGTCACAAACTCCCCCAGCTCCAGCGGCGAGTAGGCGGCGTAGTTGGCCGTGATCCGCCGATTCAGAAGTGTTTTGCGCTCGGCCACGGTGTCCACCGACATGGCGGCTTCATAATCTTCTTGCGAGTAGTTGCCGTCGTCGTGGCTGCCGTAACAGAACCACAGCTGCACCGGCAGGGCCAGGGCCTCCTCGTCGGTCCAGTCGATGAGCCAGGCCCGCTGCCACAGGCGGTAGCCCCCCGCCAGCAGGCCGAAGGCCGCCAGCAGAGCCGCCAGCGACGCCAGCGCCCGCCGGGGGTTGGTCTGCAGGAAAAACTGGATGGCCAGCGCCACGGCGATCACCACCACGCTGCCCTTCACCGCGTAGCCGAAAAACACCGCCGCCCCCGCCCCCGCGGCCAGCGCAAGCCGTCGGGCCGGGCGCGCCTCCCGCCTCCATCTTTCAAAGGCCAGCAGCGCCAGCAGGCCGAAGGGCATGGAGAGGGTGTCGGAATAAAAACAGGGGCTGTAAAGCCAGAAGGGCGCGAAGGCCGCGCAGAGCAGAAAGGTGAGGGCCACCGCCGCGTTGGTCTTCAGGATGCGCCGGGCCAGCAAACACAAAAGGGCCACCGAGGCCAGCAGCGCCAGCACGTTGAGGGCGATGCCCGGGGCCACACCCGTGAGGGAGGCGTCCGGCGCAAGGCCAAACAGGCCCGCCAGCCAGTACCAGCCGCCCAGCAAAAGGGCCAGGCCCAGGTTGTTGTTGCAGACGATGTAGTAGCCGCTCCACACGCTGAAGCGGCCGTGGGCCAAAAGGTCGGGCAGGCTTTCCAGCACCACCGCCTGGTCCATGATGGGCACCTCGGCCAGCAGCCAGGCCATCGCCGCGAACGCCGCGGCATAGAGGGCGAAGGCGGTGTAAAACACCGCCCGCCAGCGCCGCTGCGAAAGGCCGTTGAGCCGGGGCAGCACCCATCTGGAGAGGGCCCAGGCCCCCGCCGCCAGCACCGCCCCCACGGCAAGCGCCGCCGGGCCGTTGTGCCGCCAGCGGAAAACGCTGTTCAGGACGATCCAGCCCCAGACCAGGCAAAAGCCCGCCCAGAACAGCTGCTTCAGCCGTTTTTGCACCGCGCCCCCTCCTTCTGTGTCTTATTTTTTGTATTATACCATATCCGCCGCCGCCTTAAAAGCCCTTGCGCCGGAACGAAACGGCGGCAAAAAAAGAGCCGCCGGAAAGCCCGGCGGCTCAGGGATGGGACGTCGTCTTTTGCTCAGGACACCTGCAGCAGGCCCTCGGTACCGTCGTCGGTGAAGAGTTCCTCCCGGGGCACAAAATAGATGAACTCGCTGCCCGCATAGGTCAGCACGCCCCGCTGGCCGGGGAAAAGCTGCCGGGCCAGGTGTTCCGGCACCGTGAGAGCGATCTCCTGCCCGCGGGCCACAAAGGTGACCGGCACCCGGTCCGCGCCGGCTGCCCCCACCCGTTTCACCGTGGCCATCAGGCTGACCTCTCCCTTCGCGGGGCGGCGGAACCTGCGCCCCCACACACCGATCAGACCAATTGCCGCAAGGGCCATCACCAGGCCCGGAATGATCCACATCCACCGCATTGAACACCCCTCCTCAGGAATGGTTTGTTTGTATCTTATAGACGATTGGCGCAGGTGTTTTATTTCACATTTTATGAGCGTTCCTGAAAAAAATTCCGGCGGGGCGTCCCCGGCCTCCCACAGGCCGGCGCGCCCCGCCGGTTTTTGCGCTCCCGCGCGGTCAGTCGCTGAACAGTTTCTGCTTGTTGTGCATGTACACGCTGGCCACCAGCCCCACGCAGAGATACATCATCAGGGCGCTGGTGCCCCCCGCCGAGAAGAAGGGCAGGGTCACGCCGATCACCGGCAGCAGCGACAGGTTCATGCCCAGGTTGATGATGATCTGCCAGGCGATAGCGGCAAACACCCCGGTGCAGATGTAGGTGCCGATGCGGTCCTCGCTGCGCAGGCCGGTGGTGAGGGTGCGGATGGCGATGAAGAACAGCGCCCCCAGCACCACGACACACCCCACAAAGCCGATGCACTCGGCCAGATAGCTGAACATGAAGTCGTCCTGGGCGTTGATCACCGAGTAGTGGTCGTCGGTGAAAAAGCCCCGGCCGAAGATCTGCCCCGAACCGATGGCCGTCATGCCGCCCAGCTGCTGACGGGCGATGTCCGGGTACTGGTCGGGGTAGAGCAGGGCCATGATGCGGTCTACCTGATAGCCCTTGAGCACATCGGGGAAAAAGCCGATGATCAGCGACAGGCCGGTGACGCCCAGCGCCAGCGCCGAGAGGATGTATTTCCAGGACAGCCCCGCCGCGAAGAGCATCATGCAGCCGATGGTGCCAAAGACGATGGCGGTGCCGTCGTCGCCCTGGATGTGCACCACCGCCACGGTGGCCAGGATGTGCGCCAGCAGCTTTGCCAGGGTCTTGGGCTCGTTGATCTGTTCGCGCACGTTGTCCAGGTGCATGGCGAAGGTGAGGATGAAGCTGATCTTGGCCAGCTCGGTGGGCTGCAGGCTCAGAGGGCCCAGGCGGATCCAGCTGTAGTTGTCGGTGCCCTCGGGGTGCCAGCCGAATTGCAGCGGGCCGACCTGCAGCCGGGTGAGGGTGAGCAGCACCAGCGTCCAGGTGCCCACCACATGCACCGGCCAGATGCGGGCCAGGCTGCGGTAGTCGATGCAGGAGAGCACGATGGCGCACACCAGGCCCAGAAGGCTGGCCACCCCCTGCACAAAGGCGTTGCGGTAGCTGCCAAGGCCGGTGATGGAGCCGTCGAAGGCGTCCCGCGCGAAGCCCCCCGCCGCCTGCCCCAGGCTGATCAGGGTGATGACGCTGAGCACCGAGCAGAACACGCAGGTGATAAAATAGGCCCGGTCGGTGGCCTTGAGGTATTGCCGGATGACCTTGAACACCATCCGCACCCCCTTTCAGGAATTGGTCGTTGTTTTATTATATCCCACCGGGCGGGTTCTGGCAATCATTTTCCCCCTGCCCGGCGCGGCCCGCCTTTTTTTGCAGCGGGCGGGCAAATATGCTATAATGGCACCAGTGCGGGCGGCGCGGTGTTTTTGCCGCCCGCCGAGACGAAAAAACGCGGGAGGATGGACCGCCGATGCTCTTTTCAAGCCTTGTCTTTCTTTGGATCTTTTTGCCGGTGGTGCTGGTGCTCTACCGCCTTGTGCCCGGCCGGGGCAAAAACGCCCTGCTGCTGGCGGCGAGCCTGTTTTTCTATGCCTGGGGCGAGCCGGTGTATATCCTTTTGATGCTGGGCTCCATCACCCTGAACTATCTGGGCGGGCTGGCCCTGGCGCCCCTTTCCGGCCGCCGCCGGGCGCTGGTGCTGGCGGCGGTGGTGGCGGCGAACCTTTTGCTGCTGGGCTACTACAAATACTACGGCTTTGCCGCCGACACCCTGGCCTCGGTATTCGGCCGGCCGCTGCTGCCCGCCCGGGAGATCGCCCTGCCCCTGGGCATCAGCTTTTACACCTTCCAGGCCATGAGTTACGTCATCGACCTCTACCGCAGAAAGATCGAGCCCCAGAAAAACTGGTTTTTGCTGGCGCTCTACATCACCTTCTTCCCGCAGCTGGTGGCGGGGCCCATCGTGCGCTACACCGACGTGGAGGCCCAGCTGCGCCGCCGCGAGACCACGGCGGAGGGCTTTGCCTTCGGCGCAAAGCGGTTTTTGTACGGCCTGGCCAAAAAGGTGATCCTGGCCAACTGCTTTGCCGCCAAGGCGGACGAGGTGTTCGCCCTCGACCCCTCCCAGGTGGGCACGGCGCTGGCCTGGCTGGGGGCGCTGTACTACGGGCTGCAGATCTACTACGACTTTTCCGGCTACTCCGACATGGCCATCGGTCTCGGGGCCATGTTCGGCTTCACCTTCCCCGAAAACTTCGACTACCCCTATCTCTCGGCCAGCATCGGCGAGTTCTGGCGGCGCTGGCACATGACCCTCTCCAGCTGGTTCAAGGAATACCTGTACATCCCCCTGGGCGGCAACCGCAAGGGGCAGCTGCGCACCCTCTTCAACGTCTGCGTGGTGTTCCTGGCCACCGGCCTGTGGCACGGCGCCAGCTGGCAGTTCGTGGCCTGGGGCGCCTGGTACGCCCTGTTGCAGGTGCTGGAGCGCACGGTGCTCAAAAAGCCGCTGGCGGCCCTGCCAAAGCCCCTGGCCCGGGCATACACCCTTTTGTGCGTGCTGTTCGGCTGGGTGATCTTCCGGGCGCCGGGCCTCAAGGCCGGGCTGCTGTGGCTGAAGGCCATGGTCATACCGGCGGCGGGCTTTGCCGCCTGGCCGGTGAGCCGCTACGTCGACGGGCGCACCCTGGTGCTGCTGGCGGCGGGCCTTGTGCTCTGCGGCCCGGCCCAGACGCTGTGGCCCCGCTTCAAGGCCGCCCTCTATGACCGGCAGCCCGCCGGCCGGGCCCAGACCGCGGCTCTGCTGGCGCTGGGCTTTGCCTGCCTGGTGCTGCTGGTGAGCGGCACCTACAACCCCTTCATCTATTTCCGCTTTTAAAAGGAGGCGAGCCCCATGTCTGACCAGAATAAAAGCCGCCGGGGCTGCCCCCGGGCGCTCATCGCCGGCTTCGCCCTGCTGCTGGTGGGGCCGGGCCTTCTCTGGCCGCTGGCGCGGCGGCTGTGCGACACCACCAACTACGAGAACCGCACCCTGGCCGCCTTCCCCACCCTGGAGGCGGGGGTGGACGGCTGGCCCGCCGCCTTTGAGGAGTGGCTGGGGGACCACGCCCCCTTCCGCAACCAGTTCCTCACCCTCAAGGCCGGCGCCGACCGGCTGGTGGGCACGCTGGACTCCACCAACGTGCTGCTGGGCAAGGAGGGGTGGCTCTTTTTGAAGGATGTGTCCGACTCGAAAAGCCTCTCCGACTACCAGGGCCTCACCGCCTACAGCCCGGAACAGACGCAGGCCATGGCCGACGCCCTCACGGCGCTGAACGCCGTTCTCTCGGGGAAGGGCAGCTGGCTGGTGCTGCTCTTCGCCCCCGCCAAGGAAGGGGTGTACAGCCGCTATATGCCTGCCAGCGTGCCGGTGGTGAGCCGGCCCACCCGGGTGGAGGCGCTGGCCGACTCCCTCGCGGCCACCGGCGTGCCGGTGCTGTTCCCGCTGGAGGAACTGGCGGCGGCCTCGCTGGAGCGGCAGGTCTACTATAAATATGACACCCACTGGAACCAGGCCGGGGCCTGGCTGGCGGCCCAGAAGACGCTGGAAGCGCTGGACAGGCCCTTCGCCGACGCCTGGCCGGAGATGGCCCCCGACCCGGAAAAGGCCCCCCTCACCGACCTTGCCAACATGTGCGGCAGCTGGGCCTTTTGCACCGACGACGTGTACTGGGCGCTGGACGCCGAGCCCGCCGCCTGCACCCTGTGGGAGGCGGGGGGCGAGATCGCCCGCTACGCCGGCGAAGGGCAGGGCAGCCTGCTTCTCGCGCGGGACAGCTTTGGCGAGGCGCTGGCCCCCTGGCTGGCCCAGGGCTTTGGGACCACGGCGGTGTTCCACGGCAACCAGATGCAGCCCGAGACGCTGCTGGCCTGGCAGCCCGAGGTGCCGGACGTGGTGGTGCTGGAGGTAGCCGAGCGCTTTGCCGACAACCTGCCCGGCCGGCTGGAAGCCCTGCGGCAGTGGGCCGAGGCGGCGGGCTGAGCCGTGCCGGTTGCACCTTTTTCCCGCGTGCTGTATAATAGGCCGCGGACTTTGACGAACCAGCCCGAAAGGAGGGGCCGCCCATGGCCGAATACATCACCCGCAGCCGCGCCGAGACGGTGGCGCTGGGCAAACGCCTGGCGCAGCGTCTGGCGCCGGGCACTCTGGTCTGCTTTACCGGGGGGCTGGGGGCGGGCAAGACCGCCTTCACCGAGGGACTGGCGGAGGGCCTGGGCTGCACCGACCCGGTGAGCAGCCCCACCTTTGCCATCGTGAACTACTACCGGGGGCCACGGCCCCTGGCACACTTCGACCTCTACCGCATCACCAGCCGGGAGGACCTGGAGACCGCCGGCCTCTACGACTATCTGGACGAGGGGGCGGTGGTGGCCGCCGAGTGGAGCGAGAACTTTGCCGACCTGCTGGCGCTGGAGCACCCGGTGACGGTGGACATCCGCCACGCCGGCGGCGACGAGCGGGTCATCACCATCGAGGGGGTGCAGCTGTGATCACCTTTGGACTGGACAGCGCCGGCCGCACCGCCGCCGTGGCGCTGATGCGGGATGAGGAACTGCTCTACGAGGGGTTTCTCGCCGCGGGCCACACCCACAGCGAGGTGCTGATGGGGCTGGTGGACGCAGCGTTCCGGGCCACCGGCCTTTCCCCCGCCGACGTGGACCTGTGGGGGGTGTGCGCCGGGCCGGGCAGTTTCACCGGCCTGCGCATCGGCCTTGCCACGGTGAAGGGGCTGGCGCTGGTGCACGGCGCGCCCTGCGCCGCCGTGTCCACCCCGGAGGCGCTGGCCTTCGGCTGCCCGCCGGGCGAGGGCACCGTGCTGGCGGCGCTGGACGCCCGCCGGGGCGAGGTGTACTGGGCGGCCTTTGATCTGGAACGCCATGCCCGCCTTGTGCCGGACGCCGCCGCGCCGGTGAAGGAACTGGCACAATTTGTGGAAAATTGCAAAAAGCCGCTCTTTTTTGTTGGTGACGGGGCCGCTCTGTGCTATAATGAATACGGCCGGGCGCCGGGGGTGCTGCCCTGTCCGCCCGCCCTGGGGCTTTGCCGGGGCGCGGGGGTCTGCCTTGCCGCCCGGGCGGCAAACCAGCGGGGCGAGGCCGTGCCCGCCGCCGTCCTTTCGCCCCGCTACCTGCGGCTGAGCCAGGCCGAGCGGGAGCGGGCCGCGCGGGGCCAGTCCCTGCGCCCGTAAACCAGAACGACGATCATTGGAGGATATTTTCAGATGTCTAAACCCATCGCCCTCGCCGCCGACCACGGCGGCTTTGAACTGAAAGAGGCCGTGCGCGCCCATCTGGACGAGATCGGCGTCGCCTACAAGGACTTCGGCAGCTTCGACGGCGCCTCCTGCGACTACCCCGACATGGCCGAGCCCGCCTGCCGGGCGGTGGTGGCGGGGGAATGCGACAAAGCGCTGCTCTTCTGCGGCACCGGCGTGGGCATCTCCATCAGCGCCAACAAGATCCACGGCATCCGGGCCTGCTGCTGCTCCGACGCCTTCAGCGCCGAGTACACCCGCCGCCACAACGACGCCAACGCCCTGTGCATGGGCGGCCGGGTGGTGGGGCCGGGCCTCGCCATCTACCTGGTGGACCTGTTTTTGAACACCCCCTTCGAGGGCGGCCGCCATCAGCGCCGGGTGGACAAAATCACCGCGCTGGAAGAGCGTGGCTGAATTTTCAGGATGCAGAACGCGGGGGCTGCCCCGCGTTTTGACCATACATCAACCATTCTATCAGAACAAGGAGCGGTCAATATGAGCAAGGCACCCATGATTTTGGATCATCCCCTGGTACAGCACAAGGTCACCCTTCTGCGGGATAAGAACACCGGAACAAAGGAATTCAAGGAGCTGGTGGGCGAGATCGCCATGCTGCTTTGCTATGAGGCCACCCGCGAACTGCCCACCAAAGAGGTGGACGTGGAGACCCCCATCGCCGTGGCCAAGAGCCGGGTGCTGGCGGGCCGCAAGCAGGCCCTGGTGCCCATCCTGCGGGCGGGCCTGGGCATGGTGGACGGCATGCTGACCCTGCTGCCCGCCGCCAAGGTGGGCCACATCGGCATGTACCGCAACGAAGAGACCCTGGAGCCGGTGGAGTACTACTGCAAGCTGCCCAGCGACATCGCCGAGCGGGACGTCTTCCTGCTGGATCCCATGCTGGCCACCGGCGGCAGCGCCTGCGACGCCATCACCCAGCTCAAAAAGCGGGGCGCCCGCAGCATCAAGTTCCTGGCCATCATCGCCGCCCCCGAAGGGCTGGCGAAGGTGCACGCCCAGCACCCCGATGTGGACATCTATGTGGCCTCGCTGGATGAAAAGCTGAACGAAAACGGCTACATCGTGCCCGGCCTGGGCGACGCGGGCGACCGCATCTTCGGCACCAAGTGACCCCTTGTTTTATCTCCCGAAAGGAGGTGCTGGCCCTTGCGGCACCTTTTTAAAAGCCTGGTGATGACCCTGGTGGTGACCGCCGGCGCCCTGATGGCGCTGGCCATCCTGCTGAACTTCTCCTTTTTTGATGCCTGGGTCAACACCATCACCTTCTGGTGTATCATCGCCCTGATGGCCTGCATCTGGGTCGCCTTCGCGGCGGAGATCCTGGAGACGGTGCGCGCCCAAAAGCAGCGCAAGACCCGGGACGAGACCGTGGAAAAACTGCTGGACGCCGCCGCGCTGAACGAGGCGGACGACGAAGACGCCCCGCCTCCCCCTGCGGAGGACGCGCCCGCCGAGGCGGAGCCGCCCGCGCCTTTGGCGGAGGAACCGGCGCCGGCCCCCGCCGCGCCGGAGCCGCGCAAAAAAGCCGCTCCCCCGGCGGCAAAGAAACGGCCCCCCGCCCGCAAAAAAGCGCCGAAGGCGAAGGAGGACAAGCCGGCCGGCCGCGAAAAGGCCGACCGCCCCGAACAGGAGCCTGCCCTCCGGGAGGCCGCTGCGCAGGCGGAAAAACGCCCCGCCGGCCAGACGGCCGCCCCGGTGGAGGAAGCCCCCGCCGGCGGACAGGCCGCCCCGGGGGCCGGCGTTTCTGACGGGCCCGTGCCCGCTCCGCCGGCAAACGGCGCGGACTCTGCCCCGGCGCCCGCCGAGCCTGCCGTTTCCGCCCCGCCCCCTGAAAGCGCGCCCGAGCGCCCCGCCGCGCCCGCCGCGCCGGAGGCCGCAGGCCCCGAGCCGGCGCCCCCGAAAGCGCCTTTGCGGCTCACCCCCGCCCAGCGGGCCGAGCAGCAGCGGCTGGCCCAGGAGCAGAAACTGCGCCAGCTGCAGCAGGCCGCCCGCCAGAAACAGGCCGAGCGTGCCCGCCGGCTGGAGGAGGAGGATGCCCGCCAGCATCAAAAGCTGGCCGAGCTGCAGGCCGCCGCCGCCAAAAAGCATGGCGGCCATCTGCCCCCCGACGCGAAATGACAAAACAGCGCCCGGCTGTGTGTTAACACACAGCCGGGCGCTGTTTTTGCCGGCCTGCGATCAGTGGCGCACGGCGTTGTAGACGTGTTCCACCTCGGCGGGGTCCTCGCCGCAGATCTCCACAGGCTGCGAGAAGTCCAGATTCATCAGGCCCAGGATGCTCTTGGCGTCCGCCACGGCACCCTTCAGGTCCTGCACGCTGACCTCCCGCCGGCACTGGGCCGCAGCGGTCACGATGTTGTGCACCTGCTTGAAGCAGGTGACCTTGACAGGCTTGCTCATCATTGATCCCTCTTTTATACAGGCTGCCGATCGGGCGCTGCGCGGCACCGGGTGCCCGGCGTCCTCGGCCGCCGGACGCCGCCTTTCCCTGCGGTGTCCGGTTGGTGGTATTATAGCACACAAAAAATCCCTTTGTGCAATTTTGGAATCCATTTCTACCTGCTGAACGAAACCGGCTTTTCGCAAAGAAAATTTTTGGTCTATTTTGACCATAATTTTGCCCTTGTATTTGTCAAATCGCAACAAAAATCCATGCGTATGCCGCCCGTTGGCGCTGATTTTGGGCCTCGGCGCGGGCCGCGCCGTTTTTTTGTTGCAATGCGGTGGGATTTCTGCTATATATATTGTGAGGTGTTTTAGCCTCTAATTCACATTTGAAAGGTTTGATGATTTTTGGATACTCCTGGCCCCAGTATTTACATCGCAATGGTCCTTCTGGTCGTCTGCTCGGCGTTTTTCTCCGCCAGTGAGACGGCGATCTCCTCGTTCAACAAGATCCGCATGCGCAGCAAGGCGGAGGACGGCAACAAGCGGGCAGAGATGGCTCTGAAGGTGGCGGAGGATTTCGACAAGACCATCTCCACCCTCCTGATCGGCAACAACATCGTGAACATGGCCAGCGCCTCGCTGGCCACCGTGGTGGCCACCGCCCTGTGGGGCCCCACCAGCGGCCCGGCCATCGCCACCTTCGGCATGACGCTGCTGGTGCTGATCTTCGGCGAGATCCTGCCCAAGAGTTTCGCCAAGGACAATCCCGAGGCCTTTGCCATGCAGGTGGCGGGGATCGTTGCGTTTTTGCGCACCCTCTTTTCGCCCGTGGTGTGGTTTTTCGTCAAACTCAAGCAGCTGCTCACCGGCCGGCGCACCGCCGGGCTGGAGCTGCAGCCCAGCGTGACCGAGGACGAACTGAAGACCATCATCGACACGGTGGAGGAGGAGGGCGTACTGGACAGCCAGGAGACCGAGATCATCCAGTCGGCCATCGAGTTTGACGATATCACCGTGCAGGAGATCCTGGTGCCCCGGGTGGACATGGTGGCGGTGGACGTGAACGCCCCCGTGGACGAGATCGTGAACACCGTGCTGGACAATTCCTTCACCCGCATCCCGGTGTATGAGGGGGACATCGACCACATCATCGGCATGCTGCACACCCGTGATCTGTTCGAGTGCATGGCGCGCCGCAAGGCCATCGACGTGCGCGGGCTGTGCCGCGAACTGCCCTTCGTTTACCGCACCAAGCGCATCAACGACCTGCTGGCGGAGTTCCGGCGGGACAAACAGCACATGGCCATCGTCACCGACGACTACGGCGGCACGCTGGGCCTGGTGACCATGGAGGACGTGCTGGAGGAACTGGTGGGCGAGATCTTCGACGAGACCGACAAGGTGCAGGTGCTGCCGGTGCAGCAGCTGGAGGAGCACCTGTTCCGGGTGGCGGGCGAGGCCAACATCTACGACGTGTTCGAGGAACTGGGCGTTTCCACCAAGGATTTTGACAGCGATTATTCCAGCGCCGCCGGCTGGGTGCTGGAGTGCCTGGAGCACATCCCCGCCCCCGGCGAGAGCTTTGATTTTGAAAACCTGCACGTCACCGTGGAGCAGGTGGAGGACAAACGCATCCTCTCCCTGCTGATCCGGCTGATGCCCCCGGAGAAGGCGCAGGAGTAAAAGAAGGTGCTTTGTGTGAGCGAATATTCCCTGCCCGCGCGTTACGTCCCCTGCCTGGGCCTCTACGACACCCAGAAGGCCATCGGCATCATCAAGCAGACCTTTGAGGTGAAGCTGTGCGCGGCGCTGCACCTCAAGCGGGTCACGGCGCCCCTGTTCGTGGACCCGGCCCTGGGCCTCAACGACGATCTGAACGGGGTGGAGCGCCCGGTGAGTTTCGACATCCCCGCCATCGGCGCCAGCGCCCAGGTGGTGCACAGCCTGGCCAAGTGGAAGCGGCTGGCGCTGCACCAGTACGGCTACCGGCCGGGCAACGGCCTGCTCACCGACATGAACGCCATCCGCCGGGATGAGGCGCTGGATAACCTCCACTCGGTGTATGTGGACCAGTGGGACTGGGAAAAGGTGATCGACGCCGGCCAGCGCGACCGGGCGTATCTCCACGCCACGGTGCAGAACATCGTCTACGCCATCAGCTCCACCCTGGACGAGTTGAAGTGGCAGTTCCCCCAGCTGACCGGCACGCTGGAGCGGGAGGTGACCTTCGTCACCAGTCAGGAACTGGAGGACCGCTGGCCCGACCTCTCCCCCAAGGAGCGGGAGAACGCCTTTGCCAAGGAGCACCGCACCATCTTCATCGAGCAGATCGGCGGCAAGCTGAAGAGCGGCAAGCCCCACGACGGCCGCGCGCCGGACTACGACGACTGGACGCTGAACGGCGACCTTTTGTTCTGGCACGAGCCGCTGCAGTGCGCGGTGGAGATCAGCAGCATGGGCATCCGGGTGGACCCGGCGGCCCTGGACCGGCAACTGACCCTGGCCGGCTGCGATGCGCGGCGGAACCTTGCCTTCCACAAGATGCTGCTGGCGGGCGAATTGCCCCTGACCATCGGCGGCGGCATCGGCCAGAGCCGGCTGTGCATGCTGCTGCTGGAAAAGGTGCATGTGGGCGAGGTGCAGGTGAGCCTGTGGGACGACGCCACCCGAACCGCCTGCGAAAAAGCGGGCGTGCCCCTGCTGTGACATACATACCACACGAAAAGCGCCGCCCCCGGCATTTGCCGGGGGCGGCGCTCTTTTTTGTTTGATTCAGTTGTTCAGGCCTTTCATGGTGAGGCTGATGCGCTTTTTCTTTAAGTCCACGTCCAGCACCTTCACCTTGACCACCTGGCCCACCTTCACCACCTCGCCGGGGTGGCGAACGAATTTGTCGCTGAGCTGGCTGATGTGAACAAGGCCGTCCTGGTGCACGCCGATGTCCACAAAGGCGCCGAAGTCGATGACGTTGCGCACGGTGCCGGAAAGCTCCATGCCGGGCTTCAGGTCCTCCATGCCCATCACGTCGGTGCGCAAGAGGGGCGGGGGCAGCTCGTCCCGCATATCCCGCCCGGGGCGCAAAAGCTCGGCGATGATGTCCTCCAGGGTCTCTTTGCCCGCGCCGGTCTCGGCGCAAAGGCGCGCAAAGCCGATGGCTTTGGCCCGGGTGGGCAGGGCCGCAATGGCCTCGGTGCCGATGTCCTTTTCGGAAAAATCGCACAGCTTCAGCAATGCCCGGGCCGCGGCGTAGCTCTCGGGGTGGACGGCGGTGGTGTCCAGCGGCTCCTTCGCGCCGGGCAGCCGCAGAAAGCCCGCGCACTGCTCAAAGGCCTTGGGCCCCAGGCCCTTCACCTTTTTCAGCTGGGCGCGGCTGGCAAAAGCGCCGTTTTCCTCCCGCCAGGCCACCACGTTTTTGGCGGTGGCGGCGGAGAGGCCCGCCACCCGGCTCAAGAGGGGCGCGCTGGCGGTGTTCAGGTCCACCCCCACGGTGTTCACACAGTCCTCCACCACGCCGTCCAGCGCGGCGGCCAGCCGCTTTTGGGGCATGTCGTGCTGGTACTGGCCCACCCCCACGGCCTTGGGGTCGATCTTCACCAGCTCGGCCAGGGGGTCCTGCAGACGGCGGGCGATGGACACCGCACTGCGCAGGTTCACGTCGAACTGGGGGAACTCCTTCGCGGCCAGCTCGCTGGCGGAGTAGACGCTGGCCCCCGCCTCGCTGACCACCATGTACTGCACGCCGCCGCCCAGCTCCCGGATGACCTCGGCGGCGAAGATCTCCGTCTCCTTGCCGGCGGTGCCGTTGCCGATGGCGATGATCTGCACCCCGTGCTTTTTGATGAGGGTCTTGATGGTGGCCTTGGCCTGCTCCACCCGCTTGAACTGGGGCACCGGGTAGACCACGGCGGTGTCCAGCACCTTGCCGGTGGCGTCCACCACCGCCACCTTGCATCCCATGCGGTAGCCGGGGTCGAGACCCATGGCCACCTTGCCCTTGATGGGCGGGGCCAGTAGCAGCTGGCGCAGGTTGTCGCCAAAGACCTGAATGGCGCCCTCGGCGGCCTGCTCGGTGAGGGCGGCGCGCACCTCCCGCTCAAGGCTGGGGTGGATGAGGCGGCTGTAGGCGTCCCGCACGGCCTCCTCCACCTGTTCGGCGGCGGGGCCGCGGCCTTTGACGAACATCTTGCAGCACAGCGCGGCGGCCCGCTCGGCGTCCACCTCCACGCTCACCTTCAAAAACTCCTCCCGCTCGCCCCGGTCCAGGGCCAGCACCCGGTGGCCGGCGATCTTGCTCACCGGCTGGGAGAAATCATAATACTGGGCGTAGACGCTGTCCTCCTCCTTGGCGGCCTCGCTCTTCACCAGCCCGAAGGCCCCGTAGAAGCGGCGCAGCTCCGCGCGCAGGGCCGCGTCGTCACTCACCCGCTCGGCGATGATGTCCCGCGCGCCGGCCAGGGCGGCCTCGGCGTCGGGCACCTCCTCATTGATATATTCTTCGGCAGCGGCGGCAACGTCCAGCTTCGGGTCCTGGGCCAGCAGGGCATCGGCCAGCGGCTCCAGGCCCCGGGCCCGGGCCACGCTGGCCCGGGTCTTGCGCTTGGGGCGGTAGGGGCGGTAGAGGTCCTCCACCTCCGCCAGGGTGGCGGCGTTCTCCAGCTTGGCGGAAAGTTCTTCGGTGAGGGCGCCCTGGGCCTCGATGGCGGTGCGCACCTCCTCCTTGCGCTTATCCAGCCCGCGCAGGTACTCCAGCCGGTCGGCCAGGGTGCGCAGCAGCTGGTCGTCCATGGCGCCGGTGGCCTCCTTGCGGTAGCGGGCGATGAAGGGGATGGTGTTGCCCGCGTCGATCAGTTCGATGGCGGCAGCCACATGGTTTTCCGGGGCGGAAAGTTCCGCCGCCAGTCGTTTTGCGTAGTTCATTCCGGTTCAATTCTCCTTGTGACAGATGGTTTTTGAGGCGGGCGCGCCCCAGGCGCGCCGCGCTTTGCGGCGGCGGTGCCAGAAAAGATACCCGGCGAAGAGCACCGTGCTCACACCGGCGGCAACGAGGCTCTGGTCCAGGCCGAAGGTGAAGTGGTCCAGGCGCAGCTCCACCGCGCCGGCGGGGATGCGCACGGCGCACAGGCCGCCGTCCACCTGTTCCACCGGCGTCTCTTCGCCGTTCACGGTGACGGAAAAGCCCGGGTCAAAGGGCACCGCCAGCAGCACCACCGTCTCCTGCTGCAGGTTGAAGCGGGCGGAGAGGCCCCGGCTGTCCAGGCTGACCTCGGCCGCGCCCTGGATCTGCCGGTCCACCACGTCCTGATGGTAGGCCTCTTTGGAAAAGCCGGTGAGCAGGTCCTCGGGCAGGGACCGGAGCACATCCCCCCAGGCGGCGATCTGCTTGTCGGTGAGCACCATCGCCCGCAGCAGGAGGTTCGCCCGCTGGGCCTCCGGCACCCCCTCGAACTGTTCGGCGGTGACGTAGTACTGGTAGCCGTAGGCCATGGGCAGGGCATACCGGTTCTCGTAGACCGCCAGGCTGCCCTCGGTGCCCCAGTAGACCCAGTCGTCTCCCGCCTCCTTTTCAAAGTCGGCGGCGTTGGCCACCGGGGTGACGGTGTACTTCACCGCCAGCAGGCCCCGCAGGGCGTAGTCGTTCAGCTCCGGCTCGCTGCGCACGTCCCGCTTGACGCCGAACTGGGGGTAGAACTCCATGATGGAGGGAGCCACGGTGGAGTTGAAGAACTGCAGGCAGCTTTTGCCCATCCACAGCCCCACGTTGTCGTAGCACTCGTAGTCGTCGACGCGGTAGGCCCCCGCGGGCAGGGTCTCGCCCAGGGTGCGGGCGTCCACATACTGCTGGGTGCGCCAGCCGCTGTCGTTATTCCACTGGGCAAACTTGCCGATGGAGATGTGCACGATGCTGTAAAGGCAGCCGAAGGCCAGCACCCCGGCGGTGAGCCGCCGCGCCAGCAGCGGGCGGCGGCGGTACTGCACCCAGAGCAGCCAGAACACCGCCACCCCAAAGAGGGCAAACCCCAGGTTCAGCCAGAACTTTTCGGGATACTGGATGACGCCGATGTGCCACTCCTCGTCCTCCTTCACCGGCACGAAGGCAAAGGCGCAATAGGCCAGCAGCACCGCCACGGTGGGCCGCACGCCCTTTTTGAGGTCGATGTCCCCGTCCTCCAGCGCCTTCGCGCTGGCGGCGCACATCACCAGGATGGGCATGTACCACCAGCGGGCGTAGTAGCTGGAGTTCATGGCGTAAAAGGCCGAGTTGAGGGCGGGCACCAGCGCCATCACAAGGCAGGTGAACAGGATGCGGCGGAAGGCGGTCTTCCGGGTGCAGCGCAGGTAGGCGATGACCCCCGCCATGCTCATCAGCGGCAGGTAGGCGGTCATGCTGGTCCACTTGATGACCCCTTCGTCGAAGATCACCGGCATGTAGGGGCAGTCCGGCGGGAAGAAGAGGCTGTACAGGATGGCCGCGTACTGCTGGGTGCTGGAGTAGAGCAGAAAGCCGAAACCGCTGGCCGGGTCCACCGTGCGGGGATTCTGAGAAAGGCTCAGCAGCGCCGGCCAGGCCAGCACACAGCCCATGCCGCAGCCCAAAAGGCTCTCCGCGGCCAGCGCGCCGAAGGTCCTGCCGTTCCAGCGGTACACCCCGGAGGCCGTCATGCAGACAAAGTAGATGACCAAAAAGACGATCTGCCCGGCGAAGAAGAAATAGTTATTGAGCAGGTTCAGCGCCACCAGCACGGCAAAGGGGCCCCGGCGCTTTTGCAGCACCGCCTCGTCCAGCGTCCAGAGCAGGTAGGGGAACAGCGCCACCACGTCCACAAAGTGATTGAAGAACACGTTGTAGACCGTGAAGCCGGAGAAGGCGTAAAGGCAGCCCGCCAGCACCGCCAGGTTCGCGTCCTTCACCCAGCGGCGGGCCCAGAGGTACGCCCCGGCGCCCGCCACCGCGAACTTGAGCACCAGCATGGGCGCCATCAGAAAGGGCTGCCACGCGGCGGGAAAGAGCAGGGTGAACCAGAAGAAGGGGCTGCCGGCGAGATAGAAGGAGTAGCTGTTCCAGAAGTCGCTGCCCAGATCGGTGGCCCAGCTGAAGGTACCGCCGCCGCTCTTCAAAAACTCGTTGGCGTAGTAGTAAAAGGGGATCTGCTGGCTGTTGAAGTCGCCGGCGTAGAGGAAGATGCCTCTGTCCACGATGTAAAAGGGCAGAAACACCAGCGCCGCCGCCAGCGCGCACAGCCCGAAGGTGAGCCAGAATTTGTTCTGCTGTTTTGTGAGTGGCTGCATTGCCGTCCCTTCCCTTTTCAAAAATGCGCCCCCGCCCGGGGCAAAATATGCTATGATGATATTACACTGTTTTTGTGATGAGTTTATGGCAGGAACTGCCTTCAAGGAGGATTTTTATGAAAACCTACCCCTTCAACGCGCTGGTGAGCCGGATGAAGTACATCCGCCGGTGGAGCCTGATGCACGCGGCGCGCCCCGAGACCCTCAGCGAGCACACCGCCGAGACGGCCATTCTGGCTCACACCCTCTGCCTCATCGCCCGGGAGGTCACCGGCACGCCGGTGCGCCCCGAGACGGTGGCGGTGGCGGCCCTCTACCACGACGCGCCGGAGATCATGACCGGCGATATGCCCACCCCGGTGAAGTACAAAAACGAGCGGCTGCGCTCGGCCTACAAGGCGCTGGAGGAGGAGAGCGCCCGCCAGATGGCCCAGCTTCTGCCCCCGGCGCTGCGGGCGGAGATGGGCGGCTATCTCACCGGGCGCTGCCTTTCCGACGCGGAAAAGCGCATTTTAAAGGCGGCGGACCGCCTTTCCGCCCTCATCAAGTGCACCGAGGAGGTGCAGGCGGGCAACCGGGAGTTTTCCTCGGCGCTGGCCCAGCAGAAGGCGGCCCTCACCGAGATGCACTGCCCCGAGGCGGACTATTTTCTCGAGCATATGCTGCCCTGCTACACGCAGAACCTGGACGAACTCACCCGGGCCGAGACCGACTGAGCCTCACCGGTTGCCGGCGGCGTAGACCTTGTCGATGAGTTTGTCCACGTCCAGGAAGTGCTGCAGTTCGCAGCAGGCCCGGCGCAGCGCCGCGGCCCCCTTCAGGCCCTTCATGTAGTAGAGGGCCTGGCTGCGGGCCTGGGGCATGGCCACCCACTCCCCCTTTTCCTCGCACATCTCGTAAATCTGCCGGCGCATGGCGGCCATGCGCTCGCACAGGCCCGGGCGGGCGGGAAGTTCCTCCCCCGCCAGGGCGGCCTTTATCTCGGCAAAGAGCCAGGGGTCGCCCAGGGCCGCCCGGCCCACCATCACCCCGTCGCAGCCGGTGGCCTCGATCATGGCCAGGGCGTCGGCGGCGCTGGCGATGTCCCCGTTGCCGATCACCGGCACGGCCACCGCCGCCTTCACCGCGGCGATGATGTTCCAGTCCACGGTGCCGGGGGCATACATCTGCTCCCGGGTGCGGCCGTGGACGGCGACGGCCGCCGCCCCCGCCGCCTCGCAGGCCTTTGCCGCCTCCACCGCGGTGACATGCTCGGAGTCCCAGCCGGCGCGCATCTTCACCGTCACCGGCTTCCCGCCGCTGTGTTTCACCACCGCCTCGGTGATGCGGCCGCAGAGGTCGGGGTCCAGCAGCAGGCGGCTGCCCGCGCCGGAGGAGGTGATCTTCGGGGCGGGACAGCCCATGTTGATGTCGATGAAGTCAAACTCGTATGCCTGAATCAGCTGCGCGGCCTGGCCCATGGTCTCCGGCTCCGCGCCGAACAGCTGCACCCCGTAGGGGGCATCGCCCCCGCCGCCCGCGATGAGCCGGGCGCTTTTTTTATCCCCGAAGGTGAGAGCCTTGGCGCTCACCATCTCGCTGATGGTGTACACCGCCCCGTGGCGGGCGGCCATGGCGCGGCAGGCGGTGTCGGTGAAACCGGCCATGGGCGCGAGCGCCGCCCCCCGGCCGATGGGCAAACTGCCAAACTGCATAGACTACCTCTCTCGTGTGCAAACTCGGCTATTATTGTACCACAAACCGGGTGTTTGTGGTATACTTATAGGGCAACACCGAGCAATTTTCAGGAGGGCTTTCTTGCATGAAACTGCTGGTACTGGACGGCAACAGCATCGCCAACCGCGCCTTTTACGGCATCAAGCTGCTCACCACAAAAGATGGGCGGTACACCAACGCCATATACGGCTTTATGAACATCCTTCTGAACCTTCTGAAGGAGCAGAGCCCCGACGAGGTGGCGGTGGCCTTTGATTTGAAGGCCCCCACCTTCCGCCACAAGCGGTTCGACGGCTACAAGGCCACCCGCCACGGCATGCCGGAAGAACTGGCGGCCCAGATGCCGGTGCTGAAACAGCTGCTGGCAGACCTGGGTTTTGCCATGGTGAGCCTGGAGGGGTACGAGGCGGACGACCTGCTGGGCACCCTCTCCGCCGCCGCGGCCGCCCGGGGGGACGACTGCCTCATCGCTACCGGCGACCGGGACAGCCTGCAGCTGGT
Organism: Candidatus Allofournierella merdavium; assembly: GCA_019118765.1. Taxonomy (GTDB): domain Bacteria; phylum Bacillota; class Clostridia; order Oscillospirales; family Ruminococcaceae; genus Allofournierella_A; species Allofournierella_A merdavium. Next base: position 59,485 of record DWYI01000035.1, read on the forward strand.
AAACGAACATGTGACGGTGCTGCTGGCCGCCACCCGGATGGGCCGCAGCGAGACGGTGGTGATGGACGAGGCCGCCGTGAAGGAAAAATACGGTGTGGAGCCCAAACAGCTCATCGAGGTGAAGAGCCTGATGGGCGACGCCTCCGACAACATCCCCGGTGTGCCGGGGGTGGGCGAAAAGACCGCCCTGGACCTCATCCGGCGCTTTGACAGCCTGGACGGGGTGTATGAACACATCGACGACAAGGCCATCAAGCCGGGCGTGCGGGCAAAGCTGGCGGCGAACGAGCCCCTGGCCCGGATGAGCCGGGAACTGGCGGAGATCTGCTGCACCGCTCCCATCCCCACCGAGGCCGGGGCCTACAAGCGCACCGCCGGCGACCCGGCGGCCGCCGCGGCCCTGCTGGCGGCGCTGGAGATGCACTCCATGGCCGACCGGCTGGGGCTGGACCAGGCGTCTGCCGCCCCCGCCGCCGCCCCCAACCTGCCCGAGGCCGCGCCCGCGCCGCTGCCCGGCTCCCCCGCCGGCCGGCTGTGCATGGCGAAGGGAGAAGGCGGCTGGTATGCCGTGCAGGGAGACAATGTGTGGGCGGTGGAGGACGCCGCCCTGCCCGCTTTGCTGGAGAGCGAGGCGGAACTGTGGGTGTTCGACGCAAAGCCCCTTTATCACATCGCGCTGGACGCAAACGGCGAGGGCAAGGCCATCCGCTTTGACGCGAAGCTGGCGGCTTATCTCTTGAACCCGGCGGCCAGCGACTACCAGCCGGAACAGCTGGAGGCGGAGTATGCCCCCGCCCCCCGCTTTGCCTGCCCGGCCCTGCCCGCCGCCGGCGCGCTGGAAGGTCTTTACGACGCGCTGGCCGCCAAGGTGGAAGAGGAGGGCATGACCGCCCTTTTGCAGGACATCGAACTGCCCCTGGCCCGGGTGCTGGCGGACATGGAGCGGATCGGCATGCCGGTGGACAAGGAGGGCCTGGAGGCCTTCGGCACCCTGCTGAAGGCGGAACTGGACAAGACCCTCGCCTCCATCTACGAGGCAGTGGGCTACACCTTCAACCTGAACAGCCCCAAGCAGCTGGCGGAGGCTTTGTTCGACAAGATGGGCCTGCCGCCCCGCAAAAAGACCAAGAGCGGCTACTCCACCGACGCGGAGACGCTGGAGAGCCTGCGCAGCTACAGCCCGGTGGTGGAGGATATTCTGCAATACCGCACCTACCAGAAGCTGAACAGCACCTATGTGGAGGGGCTGCTCAAGGTCATCGGGCCGGACGGGCGGATGCACTCCACCTTCAACCAGACCGAGGCCCGCACCGGGCGGCTTTCCTCCAGCGAGCCGAATCTGCAGAACATCCCTATCCGCACCAAGCTGGGCAGCCGGCTGCGGCAGTTCTTCATCGCCAGCGCGGGCTGCAAGCTGGTGGACGCGGATTACAGCCAGATCGAACTGCGCATCCTGGCCCACATCTCCGGCGACGAGACGATGAAAAACGCCTTCCTCACCGGGCAGGACATCCACCGCAGCACCGCCGCCAAAATCTACGGCCTGCCGCCGGAGATGGTCACCCCCCAGCTGCGCTCTTCCGCCAAGGCGGTGAACTTCGGCATCGTCTACGGCATCGGCGCCTTCAGCCTGGCCCGGGACATCGGCGTCTCGGTGAAGGAGGCGGACGACTTCATCAAGAACTACCTGGCCACCTTCCCCGGCGTGAAGGAATATATGGATTCCACCATCGCCGCCGGGCGGGAGCAGGGGTATGTGACCACCCTGTTCGGCCGCCGGCGCGCTTTGCCGGAACTGGCCAGCAAGAACTTCAACCTGCGCTCGCTGGGCGAGCGGATGGCAATGAACACCCCCATCCAGGGCACCGCCGCCGACGTCATCAAGCTGGCGATGGTGCGGGTGTGGCGCCGCCTGCGTGAGGAGGGCCTGGCCGCAAAGCTCATTTTGCAGGTGCACGACGAACTGATCGTGGAGGCTCCCAAGGCCGAGGTGCGGCAGGTGAGCCGCATTCTGAAGGAGGAGATGGAGGGCGCGGTGAACTTCTCGGTGCCCCTCACCGCCGACGTGAACAGCGGCGACACCTGGCTGGAGGCCCACTGAGATGGAGTATACCGTGCGCCCCATGGCCGCCGGCGACGCGTGCCTTTGCGCCGCCATTGCCGCCGCGGCTCCCGAACCCTGGAGCGAAAGCCAGCTTTTGAGCGAACTGGAAAGCGACGCCGCCCGGCTGTTCGTGGCCGGGGGCGAAGGGGGGCTTTTGGGCTTCGCCGTCTTTCAGCTGGCGGCGGACGAGGCCAGCCTCTGCGCCCTCAACGTGGCCCCCGCCGCCCGCCGCAAGGGGGTGGGCAGCGCGCTGCTGGCCGGCGCCCTGGCAGCCCTCAAAGCCGAAGGGGCAAGCCAGTGTTTTCTGGAGGTGCGGGCGGCCAACGCCCCCGCCCTGGCCCTCTACCGGCAGCTGGGCTTTGCCGCCGCCGGGGTGCGCCGGGGCTTTTACCGCCACCCGCCCGACGACGCGGTGGTGATGACCCTGGCCCTTTAAGTCGATTTTTGTATATTAAACGGAGTTTTATACAGTATGTATATTTTAGGCATCGAGAGCACCTGCGACGAGACCGCCGCCGCCGTGGTAGAGGACGGGCGCAGGCTCGTCAGCAACGTGGTGGCCACCAGCGTGGCGGAGCAGGCGCTCTACGGCGGCGTGGTGCCGGAGATCGCCAGCCGCCGCCACATCGAGTACATCAGCGCCACGGTGCAGGCCGCGCTGGACGAGGCGCACCTCTCCCCCGCCGATTTGGACGGCATCGCCGTCTCCTTCGCGCCGGGGCTCATCGGGGCGGTACTGGTGGGGGTGAACTTCGCCAAGGGCCTGGCCTATGCGGCCCAGAAGCCCCTCATCCCGGTGCACCACCTGCGGGGGCACATCGCGGCCCTCTACCTCACCCACCCGGACCTGCGGCCGCCCTTTTTGTGCCTGGTGGCCAGCGGCGGCCACAGCCACATCGTGCAGGTGGAGGACTACACCCACTACCGTGTGCTGGGCCGCACGGTGGACGACGCGGCGGGCGAGGCCTTCGACAAGGTGGCCCGCACCTTAGGGCTGGGCTACCCCGGCGGGCCGGCCATCAGCAAGGCGGCCCGGGAGGGCAACGCCAAAGCCTACAAGCTGCCGGTGCCCCATGTGGAAGGGGCTTACAACGTGAGTTTTTCCGGCCTGAAAACGGCGGTGCTGAACGCGGTAAACCAGGCGGAGATGAAGGGCGAAACGGTGAACGTGGCGGACATGGCCGCCAGCTTTGAACGCCGCATCGACGAAATCCTGGCGGAAAAGCTGCTGGCGGCGGCGCGGGACACGAACGCCCCCGCCCTTGCCCTGGCGGGGGGCGTGGCGGCCAACAGCCTGCTGCGCTGCCTTGTGAACGAGGGGGCGCAGAAGCTGGGAGTGCGGCTCTTTTTGCCGGAGACGAAGTTCTGCGGCGACAACGGGGCCATGGTGGCCGCCCAGGGGTTTTACGAATTGCGGGCAGGCAACGTGGCGGGCCTGGACCTGAACGGCCTGGCCACCCTGCCCATCGACTACAACGGCCCGGCGTGACGCCGGGCTTTTTGCCACAGGCCCGGCGGCAGCCGGGCGGCGGCCGGGGCAAAGGCGCGGCCCCGGCAAAAAAGGAGGTGCAGCCATGGAACAAACCACCCTCTTTGACCGGCCCCAGGACCGGCCGCTGGCCAGCCGGATGCGCCCGCGGGACCTGGACGAGTTCGCGGGGCAGCAGCATCTGCTGGGTGAGGGCAAGGTGCTGCGGCGGCTGATCGAAAGCGACCGGGTGAGCAGCATGATCTTCTGGGGGCCGCCGGGGGTGGGCAAGACCACCCTGGCCCGCATCATCGCCCACCGCACAAAGGCGGAGTTCGTGAACTTCAGCGCGGTGACCAGCGGCATCAAGGAGATAAAAGCCGTGATGCAGGACGCGGAGGCCCGGCTGCGGCTGGGCCAGCGCACCATCCTGTTTGTGGATGAGATCCACCGCTTCAACAAGGCCCAGCAGGACGCCTTCCTCCCCTTTGTGGAAAAGGGCAGCATCGTGCTGATCGGAGCCACCACCGAGAACCCCAGCTTTGAGATCAACGCGGCGCTGCTGAGCCGGTGCAAGGTGTTCGTCTTGAAGGCCCTCACCCCCGAGGACCTGACCGGGCTTTTGCGCCGGGCCCTCACCGACCCCCGCGGCTTTGGGGAGAAAACCATCGAGATGGAGCCGGAGGCGCTGGAACTCATCGCCAACTTTGCCAACGGCGACGCCCGCACCGCCCTGAACACGCTGGAGATGGCGGTGCTGAACGCCGAGGAGAGGGACGGCAAGCTGGTGGTGGACCGGCCGCTGCTGGAGCAGTGCACCAGCAAAAAAAGCCTGCTCTACGACAAAAAGGGCGAGGAGCACTATAATCTCATCAGCGCGCTGCACAAATCCATGCGCAACTCTGACCCGGACGCGGCGGTCTACTGGCTGGCCCGGATGCTGGAGGCGGGCGAGGACCCCCTGTATGTGGCGCGGCGGCTCATCCGCTTTGCCAGCGAGGACATCGGTCTCGCGGACAGCCGGGCCCTGGAGATCGCGGTGGCGGCCTACCAGGCCTGCCACTTCAACGGCATGCCGGAGTGCAGCGTGAACCTGGCCCAGGCGGTCATCTACCTCTCGCTGGCCCCCCGCTCCAACGCGGTGTACAAGGCCTACGAGGCGGCCAAGGCGGACGCGGAGAAGATGCTGGACGAGCCGGTGCCGCTGGTCATCCGCAACGCCCCCACCCGCCTGATGAAGGAACTGGACTACGGCAAGGGCTACGTCTACGCCCACGACACCGCCGACAAGGTGGCGGACCTGGAATGCCTGCCGGAAAACCTCAAAGGCCGGCGCTATTACCTGCCCACCGGCCAGGGCAGCGAAGCCCGGGCCGCCGAGAACCTGGCCCGGGTGCTGGCCCGCAAGGCGGAACTCAAACGCCGGCGGGAGGAAGAAAAATAGCAAAGAAGGAGCGGCACGGGCCAAAAAGGCCCGTGCCGCTCTCTTTTTTTCTGTTTTGTGCCCATGTTTCCCGGGGTGCGGGCCTCTCCCCCGCCCCTTCAGCCGATGCTGCCGAAGTCCACCTTCCAGGTGAAGGTTTTGCCGCAGTGCGGGCAGGTCACCTGGGCGGTGGGCGTCTCGCACCGGTTGATGGCGTCATACATCCGCTGCAGATAGCGCACGTCCTCCACGAACATGCCCTCGATGACCTCGGGCAGGGTGCCCTGCGCGGTGATCACCCGGCTGAGCAGCAACGTTTGAAGATATCCCTCATCCGCCTTGACCCGCGGGTCCCGCAAGACCTGGAGTTCGTCCCCGGCGGTGGCAAGGCGCATCTGCCCCTGCCGGTGCAGCGTGCCCCCTGCGTCCAGATAGCCCTTGGGCAGGCAGAACGGATACATCGTCTGGAATTCCATTCTCCCGTCTCCTCCCTTTTCCGGGCAGCAAAGCAGTCCTGCCGGCCGCCTTTTTCAGCTGCCGCCCGCTGGTTTTTCAACAGTATACAGCAAATTCAAAACGACCGCAATATCCTGTCTGCGATTTTCCGGCGGTGTCCGTCAGCGGGCTCCTGCCTGCCGGACGCAACCGGCCAGCGCCGCCAGCAGGTTCAGCGCCAGGGTGACGGCGCAGAAGAACAGCACCACCGCCAGCAGCGGGGCCATGGTGTCCATCAGGGCGGACCAGTCTCCTTCCCGCACCTGGGTGAGGATATCGGCAAACTGGGCCGCAAGGGCTGCCAGGGCCAGCCCCAGGCTGAGGATGCAGCCCAGGGGGGTGCAGCGCCGCCGGGCCAGCTGCGCCAGGGGCGCGCTCCAGGCCCCCAGACCCAGCAGCAGGCTGGCCACCGAGCCGGCCACCACCGGCCCGCTCACCGCCAGCA
>DWYI01000004.1 GCA_019118765.1 Candidatus Allofournierella merdavium
CCATGGCGGCGCTGGCGGCGCGCCTTGCCGCGGCGTTCCGGGCCTCCTGCGGCGAGGAGGCGCGGCAGGCCGCGCCCGCCCTGTAACGCCCCGCACGCGAAAAAGCGGCCCGCCCCGGCAAACCGGGGCGGGCCGCTTTTTGTTCTGGTTTTTTCACATCCGGAAGCACTTTTTCAGCGCCCGGTACTCCCCCAGCGCCAGCAGGGTGCCCCCCGCGGGCAGCACGGTGTAGGGGGTGATCTGGGCGTCCACGGCGCCGTCCTGCTTCACGGCCAGCAGGTTGATGTTGTGCATCCGGCGCACGTTGATGTCGCCCACCGTCTTGCCCACCCACTCGGGGGGCACCTCCACCTCCACGATGGCGTTGTCGGCGTCCAGTTCGATGTAGTCCAGCAGGTGATCGGAGCCGAAGCGCACCGCCGCCCACTTGGCCAGCTGCTTTTCGGGATAGAGCACCTCGTCCGCCCCGTTGCGCAGCAAAAACTTGGCCTGCACGTCCCGCTCGGCCCGGGACACCACCTTCTTCGCCCCCAGCTCCTTGAGCAGGGAGGTGGTCTCCAGCGAGCCCTGGAAGTCGTTGCTGATGGTGACAAAGCAGACGTCGAAGTTGTTCACCCCGAGCTCCTGCAGAAATTCGCCGTTGGTGCTGTCGCCGATCTGGGCGTTGGTGACGATGTTCAGCACCGCGTTCACCTTTTCCTCGTCCTCGTCCACCGCCATGACCTGATGGCCCTGGGCGTTGAGCTGCATGGCCAGGTGCCGGCCGAAGCGGCCCAGGCCGATGAGCAGAAAGGATTTCATCGTTTGCTGCCTCCTTTAACCGATGGTGATGCGCTCCTGAGGGAGCTTGCTGCCGGTTTTGGCCGCGCCGGACAGCGCCGCGTAGATCAGGGTCAGGCCGCCCACCCGGCCCATGAACATCAAAAAGATCAGCACCGCCCGGGACAGGCCCCCCAGGGTGGGGGTGAGCCCCAGCGAGAGGCCCACCGTGCCCACCGCCGAGGCGGTCTCGAACAGGCAGGCGGAGAGGGGCAGCCCTTCCACCGAGCTGATGACAAAGCCCCCGACGAAGAACAGGGTGACATACAGCAGCAGGATGGCCGCCGCGTCGCAGGCGGCCTTGACGCTGATGCGCCGGCCGAAAAAGCGGCCCTCGTCCCGCCGCTTGAACACGGCGATGGCGTTGGCGAAGAGCACCGCCACGGTGGTGGTCTTCATGCCGCCGGCGGTGGAGCCGGGCGAGCCGCCGATGAGCATGAGCACGATGGTGAGGGCCAGGCCCAGGTCGCTGAGGGCCACAAGGTCGGCGGTGTTGAAGCCCGCCGTGCGGGGGGTGACCGACTGGAACAGGCTCATCCACACCCGCTCGCCCAGGGGCAGGGCGGAGAACTCGTCGAAGAAGAACCACACCGCCGGCAGCACGATGAGCACCGCCGTGGTGGCCAGGATCACCTTGCTCTGCATCCGGTAGCGGTGGATGTGCAGCCGGTTGGTGCACACGTCGTCCCAGGTGAGGAAGCCGATGCCGCCCACCACGATCAGCGCCATGATGACGCTGTTCACCAGCGGGTCGGCCCGGTAGGCGGTGAGGGAGGCGTACTCCGCCCCGGGGGCGCCCAGCAGGTCGAAGCCGGCGTTGCAGAAGGCGCTGACCGAGTGGAACACCGCCATCCACACCCCTTTGAGGCCGAAGTCCCGGCAGAACGCGGGCGCCAGAAGAACGGCCCCCACCGCCTCCACCAGGAACACCGCCCGCAAAATAAAGCCGGTGAGCCGCACGATGCCCCCCATCTTGGGGGCGGCCATGGCCTCCTGCATGGTGCCACGCTGCATCAGCGAGATGCGCCGGCCCGCCAGCAGGGCGATGGCCGAGGCCACGGTGACCACCCCCAGGCCCCCCACCTGGATGAGCAGCAGGATGACACCCTGGCCGAAGTACGACCAGTAGGTCGCGGTGTCCTGCACCACCAGGCCGGTGACGCACACCGCCGAGGTGGCGGTGAAGAGGGTCTGGTCAAAGGGGGTGACCCGGCCGCTCCAGGTGGCGAAGGGCAGCATCAGCAGCAGCGCCCCCGCCAGGATGGTGGCCGCGAAGAGCAGGATGATGATCTGAAAACTGGTCAGGCGCCGCAGGCGCGCGATATCCATGTAAAAGCCTCCGTTTTCGCGCCGGGCCGCCAGAGCCCGGACAGGGTCTTATCTTCCAGTATACCCCATTGCACCGCCGTTGTGAAGGGGGTTTTTCACAAAATTTTTCGCCCCCCGCCGCGCCCCCTCAGGGGGTCTGCCGGGCCAGGTCCCGGGCGGTGATCGCCCGGTAGGGCAGCCAGACGTAGTGCCCGTCCACCAGGTCCACCGCGCCGGCGGGGTCGCTGCCGTCGGTGAGGGCCAGCGCCAGGTCCAGCATGGCCCGGGCGATGCCCGCGCCGTCGTTGCGCACGGTGCCGTACAGTTTGCCCGTCTCCACCGCCTCCAGCGCCGGGGCGGTGGCGTCCACCCCCACCACCAGGGGCAGCGGCTCCCCCGCCTGCTCAAAGGCGTCGATGGCCCCCAGGGCCATGTCGTCGTTGTTGGCGAACACCACCTCGATGGCCGCCGCGCCGGGGTCTTCCAGCCACTGCTGGGCCTTGGCCATCGCCTGCCCCCGCTTCCAGTTGGCGGTGTCGCTGGCCAGCTTTTCCACCGCCACCCCCGCGTCGGTGAGGGCTTTCACCGCGTATTCGGTGCGCAGCATGGCGTCCTGGTGGCCGGGCTCGCCCTCCAGCATCACATACTGCAGCACCCCGTCGCCGTTGCGGTCGAGGCCGGGGTCGGCCTGCCAGGCCTCCAGCACCAGCTGCCCCTGCAGCACACCGCTCTCCTCCGCCTTCGCCCCCACATAATAGGCGTGCTCCCAGCGCAGCATGTCCTCCGCCACCGGCTGCCGGTTGAAGAAGATCAGCGGCACCCCGGCCTCCCGGGCCTTGTCGATGAGCACGGCGGCGGCGGTGCGGTCCACGATGTTCACGCACAGCGCGTCGCACCCGCGGCCGATGAGGCTGTCGATCTGGTCCAGCTGGGTGGTCTGGTTCGAGCGCCCGTCCACCACCGACAGGTTGATGCGCATGCCCCGGGCCTGCTCCTCCTGGCGGGCCATCCGCTCCAGTTCCTGCGCGATGGTGGAGATGAAGGTGTCGTCCTGGGTGTAGAGGGCCACCCCCACCCGCAGCACGGGGGGTTCGCTCGCGCCGCCGCAGCCGACGGCCAGCGCCGCCAGCGCGGCGCACACCAGCGCCGCCGCCCTACGACGCCACCGGGAACAGAAGCTTTTGATTGTCCGGTTCATAGATGTCCTCCCCACGCAGGATGAAAAAGTCCAGCGGCTGCGGCTGCCAGTCCTCGCCCCGGGCGGTGCGCACCGCCCCCTCCACCGCCAGGTACCCGGCGGCAAAATCGCTCCACACCCCGCTGGCCGCCAGGGTGCCCCGCTCCAGCGCCGCGGCGATGGGCCCGGTGGAGCCCACCCCGTAGAGGGCGGGCGAAAGGTCCAGTTTTTCCTTGGCGGCCGCGGCAGCCTCGGTGGCCGACGGCTCGAACAGCAGCACCGCGGCGGCCCGGGTGCCGCCCAGCGCCGCCTCCAGCTGGGCGCCGTCGTCCGAGGGGGAGAGGGTGGTCTCGGCCACCTGCACCCCCGCCGCCTCCAGCGCCTCGCGGGCGGCGGCCGCCCGCTCGCTCACCCCCTGGCCCGCGCCGGTGCGCACCAGCAGCACCTCGCCCGCCGGCCGGTCGGCCAGGGCCGCTTCGGCCAGGGCAGACCCCAGGGCGGCGTTGTCCGGGCTGACGGCGGCGTCCTTGCCGGCGGAATCCAGCAGCACCACCGGTGTGTTCAGGTCGGCGGGGGCGCGGCCCGCCGGGTCCACCACCAGCACGTCCGCCCCCCGCTCGGCCTCGTAGCGCATCAGCCGGGCCTGCTCGCCGGGGTCGTTGTCCGCGGTGGGGGTGATAAAGCGCACCTCCGCCCGCAGCTGGCCCGCCGCCTGCTCCATGCCCAGGCGGGCGTTGGCCCAGAGGGAGGCGTCGGCCTGGCGCAGGATCACCGACACCTCCACCGGCTCCTCCTGCCGGGCGAAGGGCAGCTGGGGCCAGGCCAGCGTCAGCACCACCGCCGCCCCCAGCGCCGTGAGCACCAGCAGCTGCAAAAAGGCGTTGGTTCTGTGTTTTTTCATGGCTCCTCCTCCTGTTGCAGCTTCGCCGCCTGCCCGGCGGTGAGGGCGGGCAGCCGGACGCGCACGGTGGTGCCCTCGTCCGGCTCGCTGAACACCGTGAGGCCGTAGCCCTCGCCGAAGGTGAGCCGGATGCGCCGGTGCACGTTGCGCACCCCGATGCCCGACCCGCTGGAGCGGGTCTGGGGGCGGTTTTCGTCCAGCAGATGCTCCGCCACCTCGGGGGGCATGCCGGTGCCGTTGTCGGCCACGTCGATCACCAGATCGTCCCCCTCACGCCGGGCGGTGACGGTGATGCGCCCGTCCTCCTCGCAGCCGGCCATGCCGTGATAGATGGCGTTCTCCAGCAGGGGCTGCACGATCAGCTTGAGGGTATAAAGGCCCTCGGTGCCCGCCTCGGCGGTGACGGTGGCGGTGAACTTGTCCTGGTAGCGGATCTGCTGGATGGTCATGTAGTGCCGCGCGTGCTCCAGCTCGTCCGCCAGGGGGATGAAGCTGCGCCCGCGGCTGAGGGCGATGCGGAACAGCCGCGCCAGCGAGGTGACCATCTGGATGGCCTCGTTGTAGCGGCCGGCCTCGGTCATCCAGATCACCGAGTCCAGGGTGTTGTACAAAAAGTGGGGGTTGATCTGGCTTTGCAGCACCTCCAGCTCGCTGCGGCGCTTGCGCTTTTCCTGCTGGATGATGTCGTCCATCAGGTGCCGCATGGTGGACACCATCGACGCGATGGAGTGGGCCAGCCGCCGCACCTCATAACAGCCCTCCTCCCGGATGTTCACCTGCTGCGCCCCCGCCTCCAGCTCCTTCACCGACTGCTCCAGCCGGCGGATGGGGTCGGCGATGCGGGCGGAGATGCGGAAGTTCAGAAAGGCCATCAGAAAGGCGGAGAACAGCAGCATGGACAGCCCGAACAAAAAGATGTAGCCCCCGTCGTCCGCCGCGCCGGTGCGGGGCACCACCCCCACCAGCTTCCAGCCGGTGTAGCCCACCGTCTTCACGGTGACCAGCCTTTTTTCGCCGTCGAAGGTCTCGGCGTGGGAGCCGTCGGGCAGGGCGGCGTTCGCCCGGTTGTTCTCGCTCTCCAGCCCCGCGTAGATCAGCTGCTGGCGGGGGTGATAGATGATCTCGCCGTCGGCGTCGGTGAGGTAGAGGTAGCCGCCGCCGGCCAGCTCCACGTCCCGGCAGACCTGCTCGATGCCGGAAAAGCCCATGTCCACCAGCAAAACGCCGCTGAAGGTGCTGCCCTCCCGCGTGAGCTGCACATACCGGCTCAGGGACACCACCCACCGGAAGCTGTCGTCCGGGTCGGCAAAGAGGCGCTGGATGTGGGGCGCGGAAAAATGCAGGTTCTCCATCTTGTCCAGCGCCGCCTGGTACCAGTCGGCCCGGGCGGGGTCCGCCCCCTCCTTGAGGGCGGTGAGGGGGGTGCCCGCCACCAGCGCGCCCTGGCCGTCGAACACCGCGATGGAGACCAGTTCGTCCCGGTTCTCCTCGTAGAGCAGTTCCATGCCCTCCTCCAGGCTGTCGGCGGCCAGGTCGGCGTTCTTGATGACCCGGTAGTACATGGTGTCGCTCACCCGCATCATCCGCCGCAGGTAGCTGTCCAGGTTCATGTTCACCTGGCCCAGCACCCGGACGGTGTTCTCCCGCACCAGCTGCTCGGTGCCGGCGGAGAAGCGCCAGACAAGGCTCAGGCCCATGAGCACCATGCCCGCCACCGCCGCGGCGGTGAAGGACAGGGAGATCACCATCTGGATGCTCATGGTGCGGTAGCGCCGGGAAAGGGACGCCGCCGCCCGGGCAAAGAGTTTTTTCACACAGGCTCTCCCCCTTCGTGGAAAACTGCCGCCCTCAGCCCGCACCCGCCCGGTACTTCGAGGGGGTCATGCCGAAGTGGCGCTTGAACACATAGCTGAAGTAGTTGGGGTCGGCGTAGCCGGCGCGCTGGGCGATGAGGTAGGTCTTTTCGTCGGTCTCCCGCAAAAGCCGCGCCGCCTCCTCCATCCGCCGCTCGGTGACGCAGGCGGTGAAGCTTTTGCCCGTCTGCCGCTTGAACAGGGTGGAAAAATAAGTGGGCGACAGGTGCAGGTGCTCGCACACCGCCTCCACCCCCAGCTCGCTCTCGGCGAAATGGTCGGCGATGTAGGCCATGGCCTCCTCCACCGTGCGGCCGGCGCTGTCGGTGCGGCGGCGGCCCAGCAGCTTTTGCAGCCGCCGGCAGCAGCCCGCCAGCCACTCCCCCAGCCGGTCCAGGCTGGCCAGCTGGGCCGCGGGCACCGCCCCGGCGAAGCCCGGCCCGAACACCTCCTCCACCTCCACGCCCCCCGCCCGGGCAAGCCGCACCAGGCTGGTGACGATCTCCAGCACATACAGCTGGAACTGGGCCGGCTGCAGCCTGCTGGCCCGCACCCGGTCCAGCAGGCGGTGGAGCGTGGCGTCCAGCTGGGCCTCGTCCCCCACCTTCACCGCCGCCGCCAGCGCCCGCTGGTCCTCGTCGTCCAGGGTCAGGCGCAGGCTGGAATCCGGCTCCAGGTCGCCGATGTACAGCGTCCTGCCCCCGCCCATCAGCAGGCGGTAGTCCAGGGCGGCCAGCGCCCCTTCCATGGACAGATGCACCTGCCCCGGGCCCTCGCACAGCTGCCCCAGGCCGATGGTCAGCCCCAGCCCCAGGCAGCTGGGGGCCAGGGCGCACAGCCGCTCCAGTTCGTCCAGCAGGCTGTAAAGCTGGTCCGCCCCCGTCAGCCCCGCCAGCAGCGCCACCCCGTCGCTGTACAGCAGCGCCCGCATCCAGCCGCCCTCCAGCGAAAAGTGCTCCTCCAGGAAGGTGCGCACCGACAAAAGCAGCAGTTCGTCCCGCTCGGCGCTCTGCCCGCCGGCGGGCAGGTCCATCTGCACCATCGCCGCCACCCAGGGCCCGCCGGGCAGGTCCAGTTCGTAGTGGGCCGCCCGCTCGGCCAGCTGGGCCGGGTCCATCCGGCCGCTGAGCATCCGGGCGAAAAACAGCTCCCGCAGCACCGGCAGGCTCTCCTCGTAGCGGCGGCGCAGCGCCTCCATGTCCCGCCGCTGCTGGCGTTGGGCCTCCAGCTGGGCCCGCAGGCCGGTGAGCACCTGCTCCAGTTCCCGGGCGTTGATGGGCTTCATGATGTACTCCGACACCCCCATGCTCACCGCCTGGCGGGCGTACTCAAAATCGTCGAAGCCGGAGAACACCACCAGCTTGGCCGCCGGCAGTTCCTTGCGCAGCCGCCGGCAGAGCTCCAGCCCGTCCATGAAGGGCATCTTGATGTCGGTGAGCACCACATCCGGGCGCAGCTGCTCCGCCAGTTCCAGCGCCTCGGCCCCGTTCTCCGCCTGGGCGGCCAGTTCGAAGCCCAGCGACTCCCAGTGGATCTTGCGGCTGATGCCCTGGCGGATCTCCGCCTCGTCGTCGGCCAAAAGCACCCGATAGGTCTCCATAAAAGCCCTCCTTTTCCGTTTCAGTATACCATACCCGCCCGGCGTTGAAAACCACAAAGGGCGCCCCCGAAAGGGCGCCCCGTGTTTTGCGAAACCGCTTATTTCTTGACCAGGTATTTGCGCATGTCCAGCGCGCAGGCGAACAGGATGATGCCGCCCTTGATGGCGTACTGGAGGTTCTGGTCCATGCCCACCAGGGGCAGGGCCACGAAGATCAGGCGCAGCATGATGACGCCGATGATGATGCCGCTGACCTTGCCGATGCCGCCCACGAAGGACACGCCGCCGATGACGCAGGCGGCGATGGCGTCCAGCTCGTAGTTCACGCCGGTGTTGGCGGTGTTGGAGGCCACGCGGGCGCTCTCCACAAAGCCGGCCCAGCCGTACATGGCGCCCGCCAGGGCGAACACCATGATGGTGGTCATGAAGACGTTCACGCCGGAGACGCGGGCCGCCTCCTCATTGGCGCCCAGGGCGAACATGTTCTTGCCGAAGGTGGTCTTGTTCCAGATGAACCACATCAAGGCGCTGAGCAGCAGCGCGTAGATGACGTAGTTGGGGATCTGGATGCTGCCGCCGGCGAAGTTCAGCAGGGGCGGGTTGCCCACCACGAAGTTGCGGTAGCCGGCGTCCAGGCCGGAGATGGCCATGCCGTTGTTGTTGCCCATCTTGACGTAGAGCAGCAGCATGGTGTAGAGGATGAGCTGGGTGGCCAGGGTCACGATGAAGGGGTGCAGCTTGAACTTGGCCACGAAGAAGCCGTTGAAGGCGCCGATGGCCGCGCCCAGGGCCACCACGATCAGGATGACCAGGGGCACCGGCAGGGTGCCGATGGCGGGCCACATCTTGTTGGGGGCGTCCGCCGCCTGCAAAAGGCTGGCGGCCACGCAGGCGGTGATGCCCACGGCGCGGCCGGCGGACAGGTCGGTGCCGGTGAGCACGATGCAGCCGGCGATGCCCAGGGCCACCGGCAGATAGGCCGCCGTCAGGCTCAGCAGGTTCACCAGCGAGCGGGGGGCCAGGAAGGACGGCTCGGTCACCGCCACATACACCGCCACCGCCAGCATGATGATGATAAGGGCGTTGTTCAACAGGGCGTTGCCGATCTTTTTGGCGTCCAGACCCTTCGCCTTGTCGGCGAGGGCGGTGGAATTGGTATTCATCAATCGATTCCTCCTCGTTTACACATACTTGGCAGCCAGCGTGAGGATCTCCTCCTGGCTGGTGTTCGCCGCGTCCACCTCGCCTGCCACCTGCCCGCCGGACATGACCAGGATGCGGTCACACACGCCCAGCAGCTCGGGCATTTCGGAGGAGACCATGATGACGCCCTTGCCTTCTTTCGCAAGGTCGATGATGAGCTGGTAGATTTCGTACTTGGCGCCCACGTCGATGCCGCGGGTGGGCTCGTCCAGCAGGAGGATCTCGGGCTTGGTGAGCAGCCAGCGGCCGATGATGACCTTCTGCTGGTTGCCGCCGGAGAGCGACCGGATCTGGGTGCGCTGGCTGGGGGTCTTGATGTGCATGGCCTGGATGGACCAGTCGGTGTCGTCCCGCATCTTCTTGTCGCTCAAACAGAAGCCGCCCAGCAGATAGTCCTTCAGGCTGGAGATAACGGTGTTCTCCTTGATGTCCCGGATGCCGAAGATGCCGGTGGCCCGGCGCTCCTCGGTGAGCAGGGCGAAGCCGTTCTTGATGCTCTCACCGGGGGTGCGGTTGCGGATCTGTTTGCCGTGGAGGGTGATGGTGCCCCCCGCCCGGGTCATGGCGCCGAAGAGGTTCTCCAGCACCTCGGTGCGGCCCGAGCCGTCCAGCCCGGCGATGCCCAAAATCTCGCCCTTGCGCAGCTGGAAGGTGGCGTCCTTCAGGCGGGTGTACTTGCCGGAGATGTGCTGCACATCCAGGATCACCTCGCCGGGGGTGTTGGTCTTGGGCGGGAAGCGGTTGGTCAGTTCCCGGCCCACCATCAGGCGGATGATCTCGTCCATGGTCAGCTCCTTGGCCGGGCGGGTGGCCACCCAGGTGCCGTCCCGCATGATGGTCACGTCGTCGCTGATGCGCAGGATCTCCTCCATCTTGTGACTGATGTAGATGATGCCGCAGCCCTTTTCCCGCAGCATGTTGATGATGCGGAACAGGTGTTCCACCTCGGTCTCGGTGAGGGACGAGGTGGGCTCGTCAAAGACGATGATCTTGGAGTTGTAGGACACCGCCTTGGCGATCTCCACCATCTGCCGCTGGCTCACCGGCAGGGTGGACATGATGGCCTTGGGGTTCACGTTCACTTCCAGGGTGTCGAAGATCTCCTTGGTGCGCTTGGCCATCTGGCCCTCGCTCACCATGATGCCCGCCACCTTGGGGTAGCGGCCCAGCCACAGGTTGTCCTGCACGCTGCGGGTCAGGGCCTGGTTGAGCTCCTGGTGCACCATGGCCACGCCGTTTTCCAGCGCCTCTTTGGAGCTTTTGAAATTGACCTCCTTGCCGTCCAGCAGGATGGTGCCCGCGTCCTTGCGGTAGATGCCGAACAGGCACTTCATCAGGGTGGACTTGCCCGCCCCGTTCTCGCCCATCAGGGCGTGGACGGTGCCGGCGCGCACGGTGAGGTTGACGTTGTCCAGCGCCTTCACGCCGGGGAACTCTTTGCAGATGCCGCGCATCTCCAGCAGTGCCGGCTGCTCCATATTCTTCCTCCTCTCTGCGCGGAACGGCCCCGCGAAAGGCGGGCCCATTCCACGTCAGGCCGGGCGGGGCTGCCAGTGCAGCCCCGCCCGGCCGTGGGTTCGTTCAGCGGTTGAAGATCAGTCCTGGCTGGTCGCGTCGTACATCGCGTAGGGAACGCGGATCTTGGCCACGCCCTCGTCCACGACGTACTGGTCGGTGCCCGCCATCAGCTCGGCGCTGTCCTGGACGTTCTTGACCAGGGTGTTGATGGTGGAGGCCATGCCCACGGCGTCCTGCTTGATGGAGCCGGCCATGTTGCCCGCCTTGATCAGCGCCTTGGCGCTGTCGGTGGCGTCCACGCCGAAGACGGGGATGATGGTGGTGCCTTCGCCGTTGTTGTAGCCCACGTTCTGCAGCGCGGAGATGGCGCCTTCGGCCATGCCGTCGTTGTTGCAGATGATCAGCTCGACCATGTTGTTGTTATCCTTGTTGTAGGAGCCCAGCAGAGCCACCATGTAGTCGTTGGCGGCCTTGGCGGACCACTTGCCCTCGGTGTCCACCAGGTAATTGCTGGTGGCCTTGTCGTCGTAGTAGCTCAGTTCGGGCTTGCCGGCCTCGGTGAGCAGCTTGTTGGCGTCTTCCACGGCGTACTGGGTGCGGGCCTCGGCCTCGGCGTTGCCCTCCTGGCCCTTGAACATGACGTAGGAGATCTTGCCGTCGCCGTTCAGGTCAACGGTGTCGTAGTTGGCCAGCAGGTACTCGCCGATCATCTCGCCCTGCATGTGGCCGGCGTCGGGGGCGTTGGTGCCCACGAAGGCGCACTTGTCGTAGCTGGCGATGACCTCATCGGCCACCTCGCGGTTGAAGAAGATCACGGGGATGCCGGCGCCCTGGGCCGCGGTGACGATGTCCTGGGCGGGGGCGGAGGTGGCGGTCTCCACGATGTTCACGATCAGCAGGTCAGAACCGGCGGTGAGGGCGGTGTTGACCTGGTCGGTCTGGGTGGGCTGGCTGCCGGCGGCGTCCCAGTTGTTGGGCTCGATGCCCATGGCCTTCAGCTGCTCGTCCATGGCCGCGCGCACGGTGGAGATGTACACGTCGGAGAAGTCATAGTAGAACACGTCCACCCGCATGTCGGAAGCGGGGGTGGCGTCGCCGCCGGAGGCGGCCCCGGAAGCGGGGGCGGAAGCCGGCGTGGAAGCCGGGGTGGATGCGGGGGTGCCGCCGCAGCCGGCCAGCAGGGCCATGGCCATCACGGCGCTCAGCGCAAATGCAAGAAGTTTTTTCATGGTTTGTCCTCCTTATGTATGGGGGCGGCCCTTCGCGCCTTTCGCGCCGGAGGGGCTGTTTCGCCCGTTGACAGTTTATATTGTAACGGCCCCAAAGGGAAAAAACGATAGAAAAAACTACGCACTTGTATGAAAAAACTATGGAAGAGTCTTCCACCTTTGGCGGCCTTGCCAGCCCCGCCGGAGTGTTATATAATAATTATATATATCCGTATTCAAGGGGGGCATCCCCCTGCCGCGCCGGTTTGAGCACCCCTTTGCCTGCGCGGCGTGTTCACCCCGCGTCAAAGGAGGCGTTTTCTTGAACAAACAGCTCAAACTGAAAATTCACGAGTCCCTGGCGGCGGTGCTGCCGGTGAGCCTGATCGTGCTGGCGCTGTGCGCCTTTGTGGTGCCGGTGGACCTGGCCACCCTGTGCCTGTTTCTGGCGGGGGCGGCGCTGCTGATCGTGGGCATGGGCTTTTTCTCCCTGGGGGCGGACATGGCCATGATGCCCATCGGCGAGCTGGTGGGCACCCGGCTCACCCGCACCCGCAAGCTGTGGCTGATCCTGGCCGGCTGCTTTCTCATCGGCGTGCTGGTGACCATGGCGGAGCCGGACCTGACGGTGCTGGCCAGCCAGACCCCCGCCGTGCCGGATATGGTGCTGATCCTGACGGTGGCCGCCGGGGTGGGGCTGTTCCTGGTGCTCAGCTTTCTGCGCATTCTGCTGGGCTGGGACCTGCCGGTGATGCTCATCGTCTTTTATCTCGCGGTGTTCGGCCTGGCGTGCTTTGTGCCGGCGGGGTTCCTGCCGGTGGCCTTCGACGCCGGCGGGGTGACCACCGGGCCCATCACGGTGCCCTTCATCATGGCGCTGGGCCTGGGCCTCACTGCCGTGCGGGGCGACAAAAACGCCGAGGGCGACAGCTTCGGCCTGGTGGCGCTGTGCAGCATCGGGCCGGTGCTTGCGGTGCTGGTGCTGGGCATGGTCTACCGCGCGGGGGACGCGGGCTACACCCCCCTGGCGGCGCCCGCCGTGGAGGACACCCGCGCCCTGCTGGCGGCCTTTGGCGCCGCGCTGCCGGAGTACGCCAAAGAGGTGGCGCTGGCCCTGGGGCCCATCCTGGCCTTTTTCCTCGTTTTTCAGGTGCTGTTTTTCAAGCTGCGCCGCCGGGCGCTGGCCAAGATCCTGGTGGGCATCCTCTACACCTTTGTGGGCCTGGCCCTCTTCCTCACCGGGGTGAACGTGGGCTTTATGCCCGCGGGCAACGAGCTGGGCCGGCAGCTGGCACAGCTGCCGCTGCGCTGGCTCATCGTGCCGGTGGGCATGCTCATCGGCTGGTTCATCGTCAAGGCGGAGCCGGCGGTGCTGGTGCTGAACAAGCAGGTGGAGGAGATCACCGGCGGCGCCATCTCCCAGCGGGTGATGATGACCGGCCTGTCGGTGGGCATGGCGGTGTCGGTGGGCCTTTCGATGGCGCGGGTGCTCACCGGGGTGTCGATCCTGTGGTTTCTGCTACCGGGCTACACGGCGGCGCTGGCGCTGAGTTTCTTTGTGCCCCGCATCTTCACCGCGGTGGCCTTTGACTCGGGCGGGGTGGCCTCCGGCCCCATGACGGCCACCTTCCTGTTGCCCTTTGCCATGGGGGCCTGCGAGGCGGTGGGGGGCAACATCCTCACCGACGCCTTCGGGGTGGTGGCCATGGTGGCCATGACCCCCCTCATCACCATTCAGATCATCGGGCTGGTGTATCAGTTCAAGACCCGGCACGCCGCCGGGGCCGCCGACGGGGCGGACGACGTGCTGGAACTGGGCCCGGAGGAGGATGTGGAATGAATCGTACCCCTTCATCCGTACGCTGCCTGTTTGCCATCGTGGACCGGGGCAAGGGCGAAACGGTGGCCGCCGAGTTGCGCCGCCGGCACATTCTGGTGCAGCTGGTGCTGCTGGGCCACGGCACCGCCTCTGCCGAGGTGATGGACCTTCTGGGGCTGGACGAGCCGGAGAAGGACCTGGTGATGGCGCTGGCCCCGGGCCAGGCCGCCGACGGGCTGCTGGCGGCGCTCACCGAGCGGCTGGAACTCTACCGGCCCGGGCGGGGCATCGCCTTCACCATCGACCTGTCCAGCATCAGCGCGCTGACCCATCAGCGCATCGCCGCCGCGGCGCCGGCGGGGCACACACCATCCCAGAAGGAGGACGGACCCATGCGTTTTCAGCACGAACTGATCGTGGTCATCACCGAGCACGGCTTTGCCGCCGACGTGATGGACGCGGCCCGGGCCGCCGGGGCCCGGGGCGGCACGGTGGTGCGCGGCCGGAGCCTTTCCAGCGAGGAGGCCCAGAAGTTTTTGAAGATCACCATCCAGCCGGAAAAGGACCTGGTGCTGATCCTGGTGCCCGCCGCCCACCGCCAGCCGGTGATGAAGGCCATCTGCGCCCAGGGCACGGGGCACCCGCTGGCCTTTTCGCTGCCGGTGAGCGAAGTCACCGGCCTGTCGCTGGCGCCCTTCGGCGCGGAGGAGGAAGACCATGAAAACAGCTGAGTGGACCAGCCCCGCCCACAGCGGCGAGGGGGAGATCTTTTCCCGCCTGTGGGCGGCGGACGAGCCGGCGGCGGTGCTGCTGATCGCGCATGGCATGGCGGAGCACAGCGGCCGCTACGCGGATTTTGCCGCCTTTCTGGCGGAAAACGGCTTTGCCGTTTTTATGAACGACCACGCGGGCCACGGCCGGTCGGCGGTGGTGCAGGGGTACTTTGCCGCCGAAAACGGCTGGGATCATGTACTGGGGGACCTGCGCCGGCTGGAGGCCGACGCCCGGGCGAAGTACCCCGGCCTGCCGGTGTTTTTCATGGGGCACAGCATGGGCAGCTTCCTGGCCCGGGACTACATCGCCCGCTGGGGCGACGGGCTCGCGGGCGCGGTGATCTGCGGCACCATGGGGGCCAATCCCCTGCTGGGCTTCGCCCGGGGGCTGGCCTCGGCGCAGGCGGCGGTGAAGGGGCCGAAAAGCCCCGCGAAACTCATCGAGGCCCTCTCCACCGGGGGCTACCACAAGCAGTTCCCCGGCGAGGGGCCCTCGGCCTGGCTGGCGGCGGACAAATCGGTGCAGGACGCCTTTGACGCCGACCCGGACTGCGGCTTCACCTTCACGGCGGCGGCCTACCGGGACATGTTCGGCGGCCTGGCGGCAGTGACCGGCCCGGCCTGGGCCGCAAAGGTGCCCAAGGGGCTGCCGGTGCTGGTCATTGCCGGCGACAGGGACCCGGTGGGGGCCAACGGCAAGGGCCCGACCCAGGTGTACGGCTGGCTGAAGGACGCGGGCCTTGCGGACGTGGCCCTGAAGCTCTATCCCGGCATGCGCCACGAGGTACTGAACGAGGCGGGCAAGGCCCAGGTGTACGAGGACGTTTTGAACTTTCTGCGGGCCCGTCTGCCCGCGGCGGAATAAAAAAGAGAGGGAGTTTATCCATGCCGTTTATTCGTGTGAGCGCCAACGTGGCGGTGAACGAGGGCCAGGCCCAGCGCATCAAGACCCTGCTGGGACAGGCCATTGAGGTGATCCCGGGCAAGAGCGAGGCCTGGCTGATGGTGGAGGTGGAGGGCGAAAAGGCCCTGTGGATGGCGGGCAGCGACGCGCCGGCGGCCATCGCGGAGGTGAGCGTCTACGGCGGCGCGGACGCCGAGGACTACCGCCAGCTCACCGGCCGGGTGTGCGACATCCTGGACAGCGTGCTGGACGTGCCCGCCGACCGGGTGTATGTGAAGTACGCCGAGACGGAGCACTGGGGCTGGAACGGCTCCAATTTTTGAACGCCCCGGCGAAAGAGGGCGGTCTGTTTCCCGCTCCCCAAAAAACAGAAAAGGCAGGGCCGGCGCCCTGCCTTTTTTCATTTTTTGCCGTCCATGAAGTACATGGTAAAATCGCCGGTGACCAGCAGCCGGCCCTCCTGGTCGTACAGTTCCAGCTGGTTCACCGAGGTGTGGCCGCCGCAGTGCCGGCTGGACGCCTTGACGGTGACGGTGTCGCCGGGTTTTGCGCCCCGGATGTAGTTCACCGACGCCTGAAGCGTGACGCTGGGGCGGCCCCAGGTGCGGGACACCATGCCGGAACTGGCGTCACACAGGGCGAACAGCCAGCCGCCGTGGGCGTTGCCGTAAAGATTGAGGCTGTTCTGCGTGACCGGGGCCACAGCCTCCACATAGCCCGGCCGGGCGATCGTCACCCGCAGGCCCTCAAAGCAGACCACCGGTTTGACCTGGGCCTGCAGCATTTGGCGCAGCTCCTCCTCCGTCCGCTGCGCGCCTTCCCTTCTCACTTGTTCTTCCATCCTTCATCTCTCCCGCTCTTGGAAAAAATATCTCACGGTATGGTATTGTACACTTCTCGTCAAAAAATGCAAGCGGCGGCGCGTGACGGGGCCGCGGACAATGTGCCGGTACCTGCCGCACCTTTTGCGTCCGCCGGGGGGGCGCCCACCCTCGCACGCAGCGTCTCGGACATTTTCCACGACGACGGAAAATGTCCGTTCTGAGGCAAACGAAGGGTGACGCCCCCCAGCTGCCGGGCCGGGCGGTACAGGACAGCATCCCCGCCAGGGGCGCGGCCCGCCCGTTTTGCCCGGCCCGCCCTTCCCTGCCGGCTGTGCCGGGCGCGGCGCTGCCGCCGCGTAGTGCGCCTGAGAGGAACACTTTGGCCGCCAGGGCAAAGTGTCCGGATCACAGCGTGCGGCGGCGGACAGCGACGCGCCATCCCCGCGCCGGGCCGAAAAGACATCCCGCGCCCCGGACCGTTTGCCCTCCGCGGGGGGAGGCAATGCGCTCATCCTGCGCCCGGTCCCTCCGCACCGCACGCGGCGTCTCGGACATTTTCCGCGACGAAGGAAAATGTCCGTTCCGATGCGCACTACGTGCGGAGGACCGGGCTTCGCCTCGGCCCGGTGGTGGCGGACAGTGTGCCGGTATCTGACGCTCCTTTCGCGCCCCCCGGCTGCCGGGCCGGGCGGTGCAGGACAGCATTCCCGCCAGGAGCGCGCCACCCCCGCGCCGGGCCGAAAAAACATCCCGCGCCCCGGTCTTTTTCTTCGCGCGGGGGCGGAAAAGGGCGGCCCCGGTCGTTTGACCGGGGCCGCCCTTTCGTTCGGGTCTTGCTCACACAGCGAAGGTGTACTGCCAGACGTTGTAGAGGCTGATGGCCATGATGATGCCCATCAGGCCGATGAACAATTTTTCCACGGCGGCGTTGTCCATCCGCTTGTTGGCGATGCGGCCCAGCATGCCGCCGCCGATGCCGCCCGCCACCATCAGCCCGAGGCTCAGCCAGCCGAAGGCAGGCACGCTGCCGGTGATGAGGGTGGCCCCCAGGCTGGTGATCTGGCTGATGAGGATGACGTAGAGGCTGTTCTGGGCGGCGGTCTTGGTGTCCATCGAGAAGAAGAAGTAGAACACCACCAGGTTGATGGGCCCGCCGCCGATGCCCAGAAAACTGGACATGATGCCCAGCACCAGGCCGATGGCCACGCACACCCACACCTTGAAGATCTTATGGGTGCGGATGCGGCGCTTGTTGATGGTGTAGAGCATGGTGGCCAGGGTGATGACGAACAGGCACGCCGCCTGCACCGCCCCCGCCGTCTCGGCGAAGGCCGCGCTGATGACGGCGAACATCTGCTTGCCGGCGACGCCGCCCACCGCCGCGCCGATGGCCAGCGGGGTGCCCAGCTTCAGGTCCACCTTGCTGTCGCCCGCCCGCAGGGCCTTGGTCACCGAGTAGCAGCTCATGGCCAGCACCGTGCAGCCGGAGAGAAAACTCACCGTGGCCACGCTGTCCAGATGGAACAGGTCCAGGGTGGGTTTGATGATGACGCCGCCGCCGATGCCGCAGATGGCCCCCGCGACGCTGGCCAGCAGACTGATGATAAAATAGGCAAGCACCTGCATGGGCGCCGCCCCCTTTCCTTCAGATTACAGGAGGGCGCGGGCCCCGTCCTCTCCCGGGAGAGGGCAGAGCCCGCCGCTCGTCGGTTTTTCAGCCGCAGCAGGGGTGATGGCCGTACTCGTCCATGCAGTCCTGGCTGGGGTCCTTCATGCACAGGTGCACCGCCGCCAGCTTGAAGGTCTGGGGCAGCGCCAGGATGTTGGGGTTTTCGCCCACATACTTCTTCTTGGCGTCCGCCAGCGCCTCCTCGAAGGTGGCACGGGTCTTGAGGCCCATGCTCCGGGCGATGCCCGGCTCCTGCGCCCCCACGATGTAGATCGCGCTGGTGTTCATCTCCGCGATGTGCCCGCAGCTCATCATCGAGAACCCGTGGAACGGGTGGAACGCGTTGGTGAACCGGTACTTGCGGATGTACTCCTCGTTGGTGGCGTAGTACTCGCCCAGCCGGTTCATGTCCGGCAGGGTGTTCATGTAGTCGTGCTGGAAGTCCGTCCACTGCGCCCGCAGGTAGGGCCACAGCTCATCGTGGAAAAACCCGTTGCAGATGGACGAGCAGATGATCACACACCGGTCGCTCATCACCCGCTTGAAGCGCAGCACCTGGGCGCTGAGCGCCTGCATCATCATGATCGGGTTCGTGCCCATGCCGTCGCCGTAGTGGAACTTCTGCGGCATGCCGAATACCAGCACGTCGTACTTCTTTTCCGCCCAGTGCACATAGGTGCGCTTGTCCGCGATCTTCCAGCTTTCCGGCATCATCTCGGCCGCGTAGCCCGAGTAGATGGCGATCTGCCGGCTCTTGGTGTCCAGCACCGCGTCGCAGCAGAAGAAGGGATGCCCCATCTTCTCCTCCATGTGCATGCCGATCTCGTTGAACTTGTGGCGCATCAGGCTGCCGCCGTTCACCGGCGTGAAGTCGTCCCGGTGCATCACCTCCGGCACATGGTGGCTGGCGATGCACCGCCAGTTGGTGATGCCGGTGGCGCAGTGCTTGTAGCCGCCCGAGTAGCCCCCGTAGGGGTTGCCCTGCACATGCCCGATCAGGATGGGCAGGTCCGCCTCGAACACCGTCTTGTTCATGAACACCGGGTCGCCCCGCTTGGTGGTGCCCAGGTCGATCATGTTGTCCGGGTCCTCCGAGTCGTGGCTGGTCATCTGGTGGGTGGGCCAGAACTCTCGGAACAGCTCCTCGCCGAAGATGGCCTTGTAGTCCTCCGGCTTTGCCCGGGGGTGCAGGCCGTTGGAGATGATGAACTGAATGTCCTCCTTCTTCACCCCCGCCGCGTACAGCTCCTTCAGGATGAGCCTGATGCTCACCTTCCGGTGGCTGGTGGGCTGCTCGCCGCCCTTCACCCGGTCGGGCACGATGAACACCACCTTCGCCCCGGGGAAGGCCAGTTCGCTCAGCGGCTTCATCCCGATGGGATGGTGCAGGCTCTCCAGATACGCCTCCTCCAGCTTGTCCTCGGGGATGCAGGGCGGGTCCGCCACCGTGGTGCCGGGGATGAACACGTCGGTGGTATCCGGCAGTTCGGCGCTCATCAGGCCGTGGCCGTACTCAAAATCCAGTTTCATTGCTCTCACCTCATTATACTTTCGCGTGCCATGCACACAGAAGGGCTGCCGCGCCGGAACGGAGCGGCAGCCCTCGCGGTTTGATTTACCACCACTTGATCTGGTCGGTCACATACTTGCGGATGCGGATGAACTCCGGATCGGTGACGTCCCGCGGGTGGGGCAGGTCCACATACAGGTCCTCCTTGATGGTGGTGGGCTTGTTGGACAGGATCAGGATGCGCTGGGCCAGGTAGGTGGCTTCCTCGATGTTGTGGGTGATGAACACCACGGTGCTGCCCAGTTCGCGCCACAGGCGGATGACCTCGTCCTCCAGGTAGAAGCGGAGTTTGATGTCCATCTGGCTGTAGGGCTCGTCCATCAGCAGCAGGTCGGGGTTCATGGCGAAGCCGCGGCCGATGATCACGCGCTGGGCGCAGCTCATGGACAGCTGGTGGGGGTAGGAGTTGCGGAACTCCTCCAGGCCCAGCAGCTTGATGATCTTTTCCACCCGCTCGCGGATCTGCTCCTCCGGCAGCTTTTTCAGCTCCAGGCCGAAGCGCAGGTTCTGCTCCACCGTCTTCCAGGGGATCGCCGAGGGCTCCTGGAACACGAAGGCCAGGTTGTGCTTGTGGGGATCGGCGGGCTCGCCGTCGATGTACAGATCGCCCGAGGAGGGCTGGATGATGCGGGTCAAAAGGTTCAGGAAGGTGGTCTTGCCGCAGCCGGTGGGGCCCACCACGCAGACGAACTCACCCTTTTTGATGTTGAAGGAGATGTTGTTCAGCACCTTCAGGTCCCCGAAGTTCTTGGTCAGGTTGCGCACCTCTACCTTGTACTCGGGGTTGTGCACAAATTGTTCACCCATGTTGTTGCCTCCTTATTTACAGCGCCAGGTCGGTGTTGTCGGAGATCTCCTTGCGGATGCGCAGAAACTCCTCCGACACCGTGTCACGAGGGCGAGGCAGGTCGATGTCGTAGATCGCCTTTACATGGGCGGGCCGGTTGCTCAGCAGCACGATCCGGTCTCCCAGATACACAGCCTCCTCGATGTTGTTGGTCACAAAGATGATGGTGCGCTTTTCGCTCTGCCAGATCTTCTGGACCTCCTCCTCCATGGCGTAGCGGGTCTGGGCGTCCAGCGCGCCGAAGGGCTCGTCCATCAGCAGGATCTCGGGGCTGTTGGTGTAGGCGCGGGCGATGCCCACGCGCTGCTTCATGCCGCCGGACAGCTGACTGGGATAGCTTTTTTCAAAGCCCTGCAGGCCCACCATGTCGATGTACTTCTGGGCGGTCTTGCGGCGCTCCTCCTTGGGAACGCCCGCCATTTTGGGGCCGACCTCCACGTTTTCCATCACCGTTTTCCAGGGCAGCAGCGAGGTCTTCTGGAACACCATGCCGATGCGGGGGTCGCTGCCGGTGATCACCTCGCCGTCCAGCCGCACCGTGCCCTCCACCGGCGCTTCCAGGCCGCTGAGGATGTTCAGCAGAACGGTCTTGCCGCAGTAGCCGGGCCCCAGGATCACCAGGAACTCGTTGTCGTACACGTCAAAGTTCACGTCCTGCACGGCGTCAAACGCCTTGTTGTTCAGAATGTAGCTCTGGGAGATGTGCTCCAGGCTCAGTTTGATTTTTTTACCGTCCAAGGACAGACCCACCTTTCAATAAGCTGCATCGCGATGGCCAGGATCGCGCCGATCACACCAATACAGATCATGGACAGGAGCACCAGGGGCAGATCGCCCGACTCCATGCCGCGGGTGATGAGGAAGCCCACGCCGGACTTGCCGCCCAGCATCTCGGCGGCAAGCACCACCATCCAGGCGGCGCTGGCCGAGGTGCGCACGCCGGCGAAGATGGCGTCCAGCGCGGAGGGGATGGCGAAGTCCAAAAGAAGCTGGCGCTTGTTGGCGTTGAAGATGCGGCCCACGTCCAGATACTGCTGGTCCACATTGCTCATGCCGGCCTGGGTGTTCACCACCACGGGCATCACGGCGCCGATGAACAC
Source organism: Candidatus Allofournierella merdavium (assembly GCA_019118765.1). Taxonomy (GTDB): domain Bacteria; phylum Bacillota; class Clostridia; order Oscillospirales; family Ruminococcaceae; genus Allofournierella_A; species Allofournierella_A merdavium. The sequence goes on from DWYI01000004.1 coordinate 21,094, forward strand.
CACCAGGATCTTGGGGAACTCACCGGTGCCGAACCAGATGGTGATCAGGGGGATCCAGGCCAGGGGCGGCACCACGCGGAAAGCGGTGAAGATGGGCCCCAGCAGGGCGTTGGCCTTTTTGTTCCAGCCGATGAGGATGCCGAAGGAGATGCCCAGCACCCAGGAGGAGATCAGCGCCGCCAGCACGCGGCCCAGGCTGGCCAGGATGTGCTGGCCCAGGCTGAGCTTCTGCACCGGCTTTTCCAGGAATTTCAAGAACCGCTCGTACACGGCCATGGGCGAGGGAAAGGCGGACTGGTCGCCGCCGGAGGCAACGACCCAGGCGATGATCAGCAAAAGCACAGACACCACGGGCAGGATGCGGTAGAGGATCTTTCTGCGCCGCTCCTGCAGCTCGCTCTTGCTGAGAACGATCTCTGCACTTTTTTTGCTCATTTTTTCCACCCCAATACTTTGTTCTCTACCCATCCGAGGATCGCCGTGAAGATCACGCCGATCACGCCGATGACCACGATGCCCAGCAGGATCAGATCCGGGCGGGCGAACTGGCGGCCCATCAGGATCATGTAGCCCAGGCCGGAGGAGGCAGCCAGCATCTCAGCGGCCACCAGGGTGGCCCAGGCGTTGCCCAGCGCCACCCGCACGCCGGCGAACACCATCGTCATGGACGAGGGGATGCCGATGCGCCAGAAGGTAGTGAAGTTGGAGGCGCCGCAGGTCTTGGCGAAGTTGATCAGCACCGGGCTGGTCTGCTTGATGCCGGTGTAGGCGTTGATGACGCAGGGCACGAAGGCCGAGAAAAACACGATGAAGGCCTTGGCCGGCAGGCCGATGCCCAGCCACACGATCGTGAGGGGGATCCAGGACACCGGCGGGATGGGGCGCACCAGCTCGAAGATGGGGCGCACAAAGCTTTCAAACCCGCCGTACCAGCCCATCAGCAGCCCCAGGGGGATGCCGATGATGATGGCCAGGAAGAAACCGGTCAGCGACACCTGCAGGCTGGCCAGCACGTTCACACCCAGCACGGCGCCGTCGGGGTTGGGGTCGGTGAGTTTCGTAAAGAACAGCTTCAAAATGGTGGAGGGCGCCGCCAGATACCGGCTGTTCACCAGGTTCAGGTCGGACGCCAGCTCCCACACACCCAGAAACACGGCGATACCAAGGATGGAAAGCAGCAGATAGGTGCGTTTTTCCTGGCGCTTTTTCTTCTGCACCATGGCGATCCGCTGTTCCACCGCCGCCTGTTTGTCGCTTTCAGGGACAACGCTCATGAATCGTTCTCCTCTCTTTCCTCTTAAAATTCTGCCCGCGATTTTGTGCAAATCGCGGGCAGAGAAGGGCTGATGCTTATTTCATCAGTTGTACTGAACGCCCAGCGCATCCAGATCGGCCAGGCACTCGGTGGCGATGGAGTTGTCCACCATCTGATTGTCCAGAATGGTGTTGCGGTCATCGCTGGTGTACTTGCCGATGCTGATCAGGAAGTCCATGGTGACCAGCAGGTCCTTCTCGGCCTGCAGCAGGTCACGGGAGGTGTACAGGCCCTGGTCGTCGGGGCTGGTCTCGGTCATGATGGAGACGGCCTCCGACAGGGTGGGGATGGCGCAGTAGCTCATGACCACTTCGGCGATGTGCTCGTCGCAGGCGATGCCCTCGTTCTCGCAGCTCTCCAGATAGTAGGCCACGGCCTCAGCCATGTTCTCGTCGGACTCGTTGCACCACTGCCAGGTCAGGTAGTAAACTTCCCAGGCGGTCTTCACCAGGTCGCGGCGCTCGGCCAGCGCCTCGGGGGTGGCCATGAAGCCGTTGAACACGGTGATGCCCAGGCTGCCCGCGTCGTCCACACGCACAAAGCCGGCGTCCTCGGCGGAGGTGGCGATGGCGTTCCACACCGCGATGCCGTCGCCCTGGCCGCCCTTGAAGGCGGTGAGCGCGCTGGCGATGTCCATGTTCACGGACTCGATGTCGTCAAAGGTCAGGCCCATCTTGTCCAGCTCGCCGCCCAGCACCATCTGGGCGTTGGTCCCGCTGGGGTACAGCCAGGTGGTGCCCTTCCAGTCCTCGGCCTTCTTGTCGGCCAGAGGGCTGTCGGCGCGGACGAACAGGCCCATGTTGGTCTCATAGTCGGTGGAGCCGATGCAGATCAGGTCGTAGCCCAGCATGCCCACCAGGTCGCCGGCGGCGCCGGCGGTGGCCACATCCCAGCTGCTGCTGGCCTCCATCATGGCGGGGCCGTTGGTGTAGGGCTCGTACTCGATGTCGATGTTCAGCTCATCGAAGATGCCCTTCTGCTCGGCGATGTAGAAGGGGATGGCGTGGGCGGAACCGGCGAAGTAGCCCACCCGCAGGGTCTGCCGCTCGGCGAAGGGGGTCAGGCCATAGGTGGTCTCGCCGGCCTCGGTGGCGGTGGTGGAGCCGGACCCGGCGGTGCTGGCGGTGCTGGCGGGGCTGTTCCCGCCGCAGGCGGCCAGGCTGAGCGCCATGGAAAGCGCAAGAATCGTGGCAACCAGTTTTTTCATGATGTACTTTCCTCCTTAGAACACAATGAAATTTGCCTTTTTCGTCCAAATCACGCAATTCGTGACATTTTATTGCATCAAGTTGCATTTTTCGAACGATTTCCTCAACGAAATTCTATCACCGGCGTATGGCGGATGCAACGCGAAGAACCGCAAACGTTTGCGTCTTTCCCAAAATATTGCACTTTTCCTTGTTTTTTGCTATACTAAAATCACAGAAACTCGAACATTTTGTACAATTTATTCCCCGAAATTTAGTGCATTTGACACATGAATTTGCCGCTTTTTTACAGATTGCCCAAATGCAAACGTTTGTGTCACAGCAAAAGGGAGGTTTTTATGGGACTGAAGGAAATCGCGGAGATGACAGGCTATTCCGTCTCCACCGTGAGCCGGGTGCTGAACAGCCGGCGGAAGTTCGCTTCCTCCGCCACCGAGAAGGAGATCTGGGCCGCCGCGCAGAAGCTGCACTACCAGAAAAACCGGGCCGCGGCCAGCCTCAAGACCGGCCGCTCGCCGGAGGCCGCGGCGGGCAGAAGCTGGCGCATCGGCATTGTGATGGCCCGGGGGCTGGAGTCGCTGGAGGACGAGTTTTACGCCCGCATCGAGGAGAGCGTGCGGGCCACCGTGCTGCGGGAGGGGCACCAGCTGGGGGAGACCCTGATGCTGCGCACCGCCCTGGAGGAGCCCCGGCGGCTGGAAGGGGTGGACGGCCTGGTGCTGCTGGGCAAGTGCAAGGTGCACAACCTGACCTCCCTGCGGGCCATCTGCAAGAACCTGTCCTGCACCGGCATGAACCCCTACCAGCTGGACATCGACCAGGTGTACTGCAACGGCGAGCACATCGCCCGCACCGCGGTGCAGCACCTGCTGGCCCAGGGCCACAAGAAGATCGGCTATGTGGGCGAGTGCAACGGCGACGTGCGCTACTTCGGCTACCGCCAGGCGGTGAAGAACGTGGGCCTGGACATGGACACCCCCTATGTGTTCGACGTGCCCCAGACCGCCGAGGGCGGCCGGGAGGCGGCCCGGCGCTTCATCGTCTCGGAGGACCGGCCCACCGCGGTGTTCTGCGTGAACGACGTGAGCGCCATCGGCTTTATCGAGGCGCTCAAGCGGCTGCGGCCGGACGAGCCGCTGCCGGCGGTGATCGGCATCGACGACATCACCCAGGCCGCCATGATCGAGCCGGCCCTGTCCACCATCCGCCTGCCCCTGGCGGAGATGGGCAACATCTCCACCCGGCTGCTCATCGACCGCATCGCGGGCCACCACAGCATCCCCATGAAGGTGGAACTGCCCTACAAGACGGTGATCCGCCAGAGCGCCTGAGCCGCCAGAGCGCCACACGAAAAAACGCCCCGCCCGCGCACAGTGCGCGGGCGGGGCGTTTTTTTTGCTCAATAGCGGCCGTACAGGGGCCCGAAGGCGGCGCAGGCGCGGTAGTCGGCGCCGGTGGGGTCGTCCGCGCCGAACTGCCTCCACACGTCCGGGCGCATCAGCTGCTCGGGCGCGAGGTTGTGGAAGCTCACGGGGATGCGCAGCATGGAGGCCAGGGTCACCAGCTGCCCGCCCACATGGCCGGGGCAGAGCACGCAGTGGTTGCTGCCCCAGCTCTCGATCACCCGGTAGACGCTGGAACTGGCAAAGCGGTCGGTGAGCCGGGGCACGAAGAACACCTGGGGCCAGGTGGGGTCGGTCTGGCGGGCGGCGGCCTGCGCCAGGTCCGGCTCCAGGTCCGCCGTGCGCCCCTCGGCGATCTGCAGCGCCGGGCCCAGGCCCTTCACCAGGTTCAGCCGCACCATGGTCAGCGGCACGCCGCCCCGGGCGCGGAAGGAGGCGGAGAAGCCGCCCGCCCGGAACACCCCCCGCTTGGCGGGGCCCCAGCGGGTGGCGGCGGCGCAGCGCGCCGCGTCCTGCGTCGTGAGCTCCCAGAAGGGCTTGATTGCCGGGCTGCCCCCGCGCAGCGCCTCCATGGAGCCGTCCAGCGCCATGGAGCCGGAGTTGGTGAGGTAGAGAAAGCCGTCGGGCACGTCCGCGCCCCGCCGGCCCAGCCGCTCCTCCATGGCGGCGGGGCTCCAGTAGCCCCGCACGTCGCAGAACAGCTGGGCCGCGCCGGTGAGCAGCGTGCCGAACAGCATGGCCGCCGCCTGCAGCGCGTCGTTCTCGGTGGCCACCGGATGAGGCCGCCGGGGGCCGTTCCAGTCGAAGCCGGAGTTGAGGATGCTCTCGGCAAAATCGGCGGTGGGCAGAAAATCGGTCCACTGGCGCTGGCCCTGGAAGCTGGCGGTCAGGGCGGCGTGGCCGGCGGCGGCCTCGGGGCCGAAAGCGTCGGCCAGGCGGGGGTTGCCGTCCATCAGGTCGCGGAAGATCAGCGCCATGCGCACGCTGTCGTCCCACACCCGCTCCTTTTCCGCCGGGGACAGCCGCAGCTGCGGCGGGTTGGGGTCCTCCATCTCCCGGCAGTGTTCCCGCACCCAGGCGCGGGCGGTCTCGAACTCCTGCCGGTCGTAGATCCCGGCCTGCATCCGGTGCAGCAGGCCGGTCATGTCCATCGACTGCACCCGCATGCCCAGATAGGCCCGGAAGAAGTGCTCGTCCGGCATGGAGGCGCCGATGCCCATGCAGGTGTTGCCCAGCCGCAGATAGGTACGCCCCCGCATGGTGGCCACCGCCAGCGCGCACTGGGCGAACTGCACCAGCTGCTGCGCCACGTCCGGGGGGATGTGGGTGTCGGCGGCGGGGCGGATGTCCCGGCCGTACACCTTGAAGAAGGGCAGCCCGTGCTGGGCCGCCGTGGAGGTGGCCGCCGCCATGAACACCGTGCCGGGGGCGTCGCTGCCAGAAAAGCCCCACACCAGCTGGGGCAGGCGGTCGTCCAGGCACATCACCTCGAAGGGGTACGACCACGCCCTGGCCACGCTGATCACCGCGCCCACGTTCTGCGCGCGGAACTGTTCCTGCGCCCGGAGGGCGTCCTGCGCGCTGCCCACCGCCTCGTCGGCCAGCACGCACCGCACCGGCTCGCCGTCGCCGTAGCGCACGGTCCGGCGCAGCAGTTCACACACCTGCCGGGCCAGCGCCCGGGCGGGCCCAGTGTGGGCCGGGCGCAGGCTGTCCCGGCCGTCCACAATGGCCCGCACCCCGATGGCGGGGCGCTGACCCGGAAACATCGTCTCATCCATGCCGATCCTCTCCCTTCGCCCTTTGCGCCGCCCGGCGGGCGCTCACGCCAGTTCCAGATACAGCCCCGCCAGCCGGAGGGTGGCGTTCAGGCCGTCCAGATGGGTGCGCTCCATGCCGTGAGAGGCGTGCACCCCCGGGCCGATCAGCGCGCCCCGGGCGTCCATGCCGGAGCGCCAGGCGGCGCCCACGTCCGAGCCGTAGTGGGGGTAGACGTCCACCGCGTAGTCCACGCCGCCGGCCTTGGCCAGCGCCACCAGCCGGCTGACCATGCCGTAGTCGTAGGGGCCGCCCGAGTCCTTGGCGCAGATGGACACCTGGTATTCGGTGCAGGTCAGATCCTCGCCGATGCAGCCCATGTCCACCGCCAGCAGTTCGTCCACCGGGGGCAGGGTGGACCCGCCGTGGCCCACCTCCTCGTGGACGGTGAGGGTGAAGAAGGTGTCGAACCGGGGGCGCGCCCCGGTGCGGTGCATCCGCCACAGCAGGGTGAGCAGGCAGGCGGAGCTGGCCTTGTCGTCCAGAAAGCGGGACTTGACAAAGCCGCTGTCGGTCACCACCGTCTTGGGGTCGTAGCAGACGTAGTCGCCGGGGGCGATGCCCAGCGCCAGCACGTCCTCTTTGCCGCGCACCTTCTCGTCGATGCGCACCGCCATGTTCTTCTCGTCCCGGGGACGGGTGGCGGCGTCGTCCTGCACATGCACCGCCGGCGAGAGGCTGAGCACCGTGCCGGTGTAGACCTTGCCCTCCCGGGTGTAGATGCGGCAGTATTCGCCGTCCAGCGTGGGCATCAGCGGGCCGCCCACCCGGGTGACCATCAGCATCCCCTTGTCGGTGACCGAGCGCACCATCAGCCCCAGGGTGTCCACATGGGCGCACAGGCCCACGGTGCGGCCCGTCTCCCGCCCGGGCACCTTCACCACCAGGTTGCCCTTGCCGGTGACCCGGGTCTCAAAGCCCAGGTCCCGGGCCGTTTTTTGCGCCAGTTCCACCGCGCCGGCGGTGAAGCCGCTGGGGCTGTCCTGCGCCAGCAGCGCCCGCAGGGTGTCCAGCAGGAAGGCCTGCTGCTCCTGTTCCAGATTCTTTTCGTCGTTCATAGCGTGTCATCCTCCCCAAACAAACAGCGTTCGGCTCCATCTTACAAAAAAACGCCGCCCTTGGCAAGGGGGCGGCGGCCGGTCAGGGGGTGTCGGGCTTCATCCCGCCCAGAAAATCCCGGTAGACGCCGGGGGTGGAATCGGGGATGAGGATGGCCCCCACGCACTTTTTGTAGAACTCCTGGGGGCCCACCCCGCCGATGACGGCGTAGACATAGCCCTCCTCCCGCATGGCCCGCAGGCTGCGCAGCAGCAGCGCCTTGCCGATGCCAAGGCCCTGGCAGCTGTCCAGCACGCGGGTGGGGCCGAAGAAGTCCGGCGCGGTGGCGTTGTAGCAGGCGTAGCCCAGGATCTGGTTGCCCCGGGTGGCGATGAAGCAGCTGATGGGGGTGTGGGAAAAGCAGACGTCGCACTCGCCCGCGCCGCTGAGGCTGGAGTGCTCCTTCACCCACTCCACCACCCGGAACTTGTCCGGGGCCATGGCGCGGCGGATGTGCACGCCCTGTTCCAGCAGCTTTTCCAGGCACGGGGCCTCGCTGGGCAGGTCCAGCAGATTTACCAGCATATCCGGCATGGTCGTTTCCTCCTTTTTCGTTCCGGGCTCACGCCCGCTTTTCGTAAAGTTCCAGCGCCAGCAGGGCCGCCCCCGCCGCCGCGTCCATCCGGGGCGGGATGACCCGCAGGCCGGGCCAGCGGGCCGCCAGCAGCGCCTTCAGCCAATCGCGCACCGGCCCGCAGCCGGTGAGCACGCCGCCCAGCAGCGCCAGCTCGCCCTCTTGCAGCGAAAGGCCCTCCACCACCGGGCCCGCCAGTTCCGCCAGCTGTTCGGCGGCCCGGCGGGCGATGGCCTTGGCGGCCTCGTCGCCCGCCTCCAGCGCCGGTTCCAGCAGGCGGGCCAGCGCGGCGATCTTCCGCTTGCCGGTGGCCGGGCTGTAAACAAAGCGGATGAGGCCGGGCACGTCCTTTGCGCCCACCGCCTCCAGGGCCGGGCCCCGCAGGCAGGTGGCGGGGGCGCGGCCGTCCTCGGCCCGCACCACCGCGGCCAGGATGTCCCGCCCGACGGCATAGCCGCTGCCGCCGTCGTCCAGCAGGTGCCCCCAGCCGCCGCAGCGGCGCTGGCGGCCGTCGGCGGCGCGGCCGAAGCAGATGGAGCCGGTGCCCGCGATGAGGATGGCCCCCTCGCCCCGGCCCAGGGCGCCGTAGAGGGCGGTCTCGTGGTCGCCCGCCAGGCGCAGCGGGCCGTTCCAGCCGCCCTTTTCCAGGGCGGCATGCAGCAGGCGGCCGGTCTCCGGGTTGGACACCCCCGCCGCCCCCACGCACAGCCCCCGGCATTGGGCCAGCGGGCCGCCGATGCGCTCCATCTCCGCCAGCAGCGCGGCCACGGTCTGTTCGGTCTGGCCCGCGGCGCCGCCGTTGGGGTTCAGCGCGCCGGCCCCGGCCCGGCCCAGCACCGCGCCTTCCGGGTCCCGCACCTCCAGGGTGGTCTTTGTGCCGCCGCCGTCCCAGCCGGCAACGTAAGCTCTTGCCTCCATGGCCCTCACCTCGTCATTTCAGTTTCACCGGCAGCACGCCGGCGGGCCGCAGCCGGCCGGCCAGCACCCGGCACACCGCGTCCAGGCTTTGCGGGGTGTACTCGTAGGCCGCCAGCGCCCACACCTGCTCCGGCGTGTCCGCCAGGTCGTAGGGGTTGCGCAGGGCCACCTGGATCATGGGCCGGCCGCACCCCGCCAGCGCCCGGGCCATGGCCCGCTGGCCGGGCTTCAGATGGCCGTTGTAGCTGCCCAGCACCACGCAGCTGGCCTCCTTCGCCAGCTCCAGCGCCTGCCCGATCTCCCCCTCGTCCGGGTCGGGGGTGGTGACCAGCGCCCGGCCGCCCAGCCTGGCGGCCAGCGTCTCGGCAAAGCTGAAGGAGGCGTCCTCCGAGTTGGATGCCTCGGTGGGCCGGAAGGCCCGGCAGCCCACAAAGAGGGGCGCCGCCCCCAAAGCGGGCATGCCGCCGGCGGGGCTGTGCACCACCGTCATCGACCGGTCCAGCGCCTCGCGCACAAAGGCCATCTGTTCCGGGGTGCCGCACTCCTCCAGGGGCAGCGGCTCCAGGGCGTAGCGCTCCTTGTAGGCCAGGATGCGGTCCACCGAGGCGTCCAGTTCCGCCCGGTCCAGCTTGCCGGCGTTCAGTTCCTCCAGCAGGGCCTCCGCGGCCTGGCCCGCCAGGGCGGCGTCGTGGGAGACGAAGACCAGGTCCACCCCGGCCTTCACCGCCTGCACCACCCCGTTCACCGTGCCGTAGAACTTCTGGATGGCCTGCATCTGCATGCAGTCGCTCACCACCAGGCCCTCAAAGCCCAGTTTGCGGCGCAGCAGGTCGGTCATGATCCGCCGGGACATGGTGGCGGGCTTGCCCTCCGGCTCCAGCTGCGGGAAGAGGATGTGGGAGCTCATCACCCCGGGGATGCCCGCCCGGATGGCGGCGGTGAAGGGCACCAGCTCGGTGCGCTCCAGCTCCTCCAGGCTCTTGTCCACTTTGGGCAGGCCCAGGTGGGAGTCCACGTCGGTGTCGCCGTGGCCGGGGAAGTGCTTGGCGCAGCAGAGCACCCCCTCCTCCAGCAGGCCCCGCATCATGGCGGTGCCCATGCGGGCCACCCGGGCGGGGTCGTCGGAGTAGCTGCGCACCCCGATCACCGGGTTCGCCGGGTTGGAGTTCACGTCCATGTCCGGCGCCAGGTCGAAGTTGACCCCCAGCGCCCGCAGCTGCCGGCCGGTGACCCGCCCGGCCCGCAGGGCGTCCTCCTCGCCGCCGCCGGCGCTCAAGGCCATGGCCCCGGGCACGTTGGCGCAGTCCGGCGAGAGGCGGGTGACCATGCCGCCCTCCTGGTCGATGGTGATGAAGGCGGGGGCGCCGGTCTCCCGGCGCACCAGCTCCTGTATCTCGCCGCACAGGCGGCGCAGCTGGGCGCGGTCTTCCACGTTGGCGCGGAACAGGATGACGTTGGCTACCTTGTGGCGGCGCACCAGCTCCACGAACTCCGGGCTCATGGCGGGGCCGGGGAACCCGGCCACGATCCGCTGGCCGATCTTGCGGCGGTCATCAAGCAAAGACATATCCGTTCTCCCTTTCCTTATTCATACAGGTGATAGGCGGTCTTTTCCCGGGCAAAGGCCTCGCTCTCCCGCTCAAAGCGCTCCAGCAGGGCGTCCTTGTCCCAGTGGGGGTCCTGCAGGTCGCCGCAGCCGGCCAGCAGGCTGATGAAGGGGCGCGCCCCCTCTTTGGGCGGCGGCAGCAGGGCGAACTGCTCCGGCCAGAGGGTGCGCACCGCGTCCAGCAGTTCCAGCCCGGTGCGCACCGGCCGGAAGGTGTGGGCGTCCGCCACATGCAGCCGCACCCCCTGGCAGGCCTCGCCCGCGTGCTTGGAGGCGCTGGGGGTGAACCAGGCGGGGGTGAACAGCACCCCCGGCAGTTCGCGCCGGCGCAGTTCGTCGGTCAGCCGGCGGGCGTCGACCCAGGGCGCGCCCACCACCTCGAAGGGGGAGCTGGTGCCCCGGCCCTCCGACAGGTTGGTGCCCTCCACAAGGCAGGTGCCGGGGTAGACCAGCGCCGTCTCAAAGCGGGGGATGCCCAGGCTGGGCGGCATGAACAGGCGGCCGGTGTCCGGCCAGAGCATCTCCCGCCGCCAGCCCTCCAGCGGCACCACGGTGAGCCGGCAGCCCTTGTGCTCCCGCTGGTTGTACATCCCCGCCAGCTCGCCGGCGGTGAGGCCGTAGCGCACCGGCAGCTGCCAGGGGCCCACAAAGCTGGCGTACTGCGGCTGGAGCACGCCGCCCTCCACCGCCACGCCCCCCAGGGGGTCGGGCCGGTCCAGCACGATCAGCTCCTTGCCGGCGGCGGCGCAGTCCTCCACGGCGCCCAGCAGGGTGGCGATGAAGGTGTAGTACCGCACCCCCAGGTCCTGCATGTCGTAGACCACCGCGTCCAGCTGTTCCAGCGCCTCGGGGGGCATCCGGCGGGAATCCCGGCCGTAGAGGCTGTACACCGGCAGCCCGGTGACCGGATCGCGGCTGCTGTCCACCGTCTCGCCGGCGCCCGCCTCCCCCCGCAGGCCGTGCTCCGGCCCGAAGAGGGCGGTGAGGCCGTAGCGCCGGTGCAGCAGTTCGATGCCGCTCTCCAGCCTGGCGTCCACGCCGGACACCGAGGTGATGAGCCCCAGCCGCTTGCCCTTGAGGGCGCGGTCGCAGGCGGGGATGTTTTCCAATCCACAGTGGGTCATGGGGGGACCCTCCTTTTCTTTTTTGTTGACAACCCGGCCGTTTGCCTGTACAGTTGAAATAAAAGAAACGCATTGCCGCGTTTTATGCGGAATTTTGTTTCAGCAGGAAAGGACGGGAGAGAGATGGAGTTGTCGATCCTGCCCGCGGGCAAGCAGACCATTCTTGCCATCGGGCTGATGAGCGGCACCAGCGCCGACGGGGTGGACGCCGCGCTGGTGGAGATCACCGGCTGGAGCACCGCCACCCGGGTGCGCCAGCGGGGCTTTGTGAGCATCCCCTACGAGGAGCCCATGCGCCGGGAACTGCTGCGGCTGGCGGCGGGCGGGGCGGGGGGCAGCCGGGATCTGTGCCTGGTGAACTTCCGGCTGGGGGCGCTGTTCGCCGACGCCTGCGAGGCGGTGTGCGCCGCGGCGGGCGTGGACCCCGGCGAGGTGGACCTGGTGGGCAGCCACGGCCACACCTTCTACCATGTGCCGGTGGCCGAGGACTACCTGGGCGCGCCCGGGCGGGGCACCCTGCAGCTGGGGGAGGCCGCGGTGATCGCCCAGCGGCTGGGCTGCCCGGTGGTGGGCGACTTCCGGGTGCGGGACATGGCCGCCGGCGGGCTGGGCGCGCCGCTGGTGCCCTACACCGAGTATCTGCTCTACCGCAGCGAGAGCGAGAACATCGCGCTGCAGAACATCGGCGGCATCGGCAACGTGACCATGCTGCCCGCCGGGTGCGGTCTTAAGGATGTGTACGCCTTCGACACCGGCCCGGGCAACATGGTGATGGACGCGCTGGCCGCCCGGGCCACCGGCGGGGCGCGGCGCTGGGACGAAGGCGGCCGGCTGGCGGCCCGGGGCCGGGTGGACGCGGGGCTGCTGGAATGGCTGGCCCGGGACGAGTACCTGCGGCTGCCCCCGCCCAAGACCACCGGCCGGGAGTACTACGGGCAGGACTATGTGGCCCGCCTGGTGGAGGAGGGCCGCGCCCGGGGCCTTTCCTGGGAGGACATGCTCGCCACCGCCACCGATTTCACGGCGCTGACCATCCAGTACTCGCTGGAACACCTCTGCGCCCACCGGGCCCAGCGGCTGATCGTGGGGGGCGGCGGGGCGCTGAACCCCACCCTGATGGCCTTTCTGCGCCGGCGGCTGCCGGGCTGCCGGGTGATGACCAACGAGGAACTGGGGCTGGACGGCAATGCCAAGGAGGCGGTGGCCTTCGCGGTGCTGGCCAACGAATTCTGCCACGGGGCGCCCAACAACGCGCCCCGGGCCACCGGCGCGGCGCGGCCGGTGGTGATGGGCAAGCTGACGCCGGCGTGAGGGGAGGCGGAGAGGATGACCAACATCGAGATCCGTGCCCGGGCCATCTACAGCAGCCTGAGCCCGGTGGAAAAGCAGGTGGCGGACTATTTCCTGGACAACATCCACCAGGTGTTCAGTATGCCCATCGCCCGGCTGGCCCGGGAGGCGGGGGTGAGCCAGGTGGCCTGGGTGCGCTTTTGCAAGACCATCGGCTTCGAGGGCTTAAAAGACCTGAAAAAGCGGCTGTACGCCGAGCTGAACGAGACGGCGGGCGGCCGCGAGGCCGACACGGTGGAACAGATCTACGCCGACATCAAGGACCCCAGCACCATCCGGCAGACGGTGCAGACCATCTGCCTGAGCAGCGTGCAGGCCATTGAGGAGACCGAAAAGATCCTGGACGAGGGGGTGCTGGAGCAGGCGGTGCAGCTGCTTTTGCAGGCCGACTCCATCAAGCTGTTCGGGGTGGGAGCCTCGGCGCTGGTGGCCGAGGACTTCTACGGCAAGCTGCTGCGCATCGGCAAGAACGTGTTCTTCAGCAAGGACATCCACATCCAGCTGACCTACGGGGCCACCCTCACCGGGCGGGACGCGGCGGTGTTCTTCTCCGACAGCGGCACCACCCGGGAGATGCTGGAGCTGATGGAACTGGCGGGCAAGCACAAGTGCCCCACCATCTCGGTGACGCGCTTTTCCAAAAACCCGCTGGCCCGCAAGGCCCAGTGCGCGCTTTACACCTCCTCGCCGGAGATCTACCGGCGCAGCGGCGCCATGAGCAGCCGCATTGCCCAGCTCATCATGGTGGACATCCTGTTCACCATCATCGCCAACCGGGACTACCACAACGTGCGGCAGATGCTGGAGGACAGCTACGAGAGCTGCGCCAGCCACAAGACCTCCGGCTGAGGGGCCTCAGTCGGCAAAAAAGCGCTCCAGTGCGCGGCGCACCGACTCGTCCCAGAAATCCCAGCTGTGGGCCCCCGGCCAGTACTCGGCGGCGAAGGGGATGCCCAGCCGCTCCAGGTGGGCGGCGAAGCGCCGGTTCATCGCGAACAGCCCATCCTGCTCACCGCAGGTCAGGTAGAGGGGCGGCAGCGCCGCGCCGGCGGGCAGGTCCTCCGCCAGGGCGAACAGGTCGTCTTGCCGGGGGGCGGCGCGGCGCGGCCCGAAGAGGGCCGCGGCCTCCCGGCCCAGAGGGCCTGGGTCGGCGCGGCGCTCCTCCAGATAGGCGCTCACGTCGGTCACGGCCGAAAAGGCGGCACAGCCGGCGTAGCGCTTTGGGGCGCGCAGGGTGCACTTCAGCGCGCCGTAGCCCCCCATGGACAGCCCCATCACATACCGCTGCCGCGGCCGGGCGGAGAGGCGGAACACGCTTTCGCAAAAGCGGGGCAGCTCCTCGCTCACATAGGTGTAGTAGGCCCCGCCGGCCTGCATATCGGTGTAAAAGCTGCGCTGCACCTCCGGCATCACCAGCGCCGCGCCCCTGCCGCGGGCGTAGGCCTCCACCCGGGAAAAGCGGTGCCAGCCGGTGCAGTTGTCGGTGAGGCCGTGGAGCAGGTACACCACCGGCGCCGTTTCCAGCGGCCGGTCCTCGGGCAGCACCGCGAGGAAGCTGGTGTTCATCTGCAGCGCCTGGCTCATCATGTCACAGCGAACAAAGGCCATGGGGGCATCCTTCCTTTTCTCAAAAAGTCAGCTGAGCGGGGCGCCGCTCAGCTGTTTTTGTTGTGTCACGAGGCGCTCTGCCCGGCCTCGAACAGCTCGATGGCCCGGCCCACGCGGCCGCCGGCGCGCTCCAGCAGCTGCTGGGCGCACTGGGCGGACACGCCGCACTTGACCATCAGGATGGCGGGCTTGGCCCACCAGCCGCACTGCTCCAGCGCGGCCTGGGCCTGCTGGTCGGTGCAGGGCACGGCGCTCTTGACGATGGAGATGGTGCGGGCCAGCAGCTTCTGGTTGGTGGCCTTCACGTCCACCATCAGGTTGCCGTACACCTTGCCCAGCTTGATCATGCTGGCGGTGGAGAGCATATTCAGCACCATCTTCTGCGCGGTGCCGCTCTTGAGCCGGGTGGAGCCGGTGATGACCTCCGGCCCCGGGGTGGGGGCAATGGCGATGTCCGCCAGGCGGTCCACCGGGCTGCCGGGGCAGCAGATCACCGCCACCACGGGGGCGCCCAGGCTGCGGGCGTATTCCATGGCGCCCCGCACATAGGGCGTGCGCCCGCTGGCGGCGATGCCCACCAGGATGTCCTTTTGGGAAAAGCCGATGCCCTCCAGGTCGGCGCGGCCCAGATCGAAGTCGTCCTCGGCGCCTTCCACCGCCTTCACAAAGGCGCCGGTGCCGCCGGCGATCAGCCCGACCACCTGGCCGGGGTCGGTGCCGAAGGTGGGGGGGCACTCCACGGCGTCCAGGATGCCCAGCCGCCCGGAGGTGCCGCAGCCGCAGTAGACCAGCCGCCCGCCCTCGCTCATCTTTTCGCAGATAGCGTCCACCGCCCGTGCCACCTGGGGCAGCACCTTTTCCACCGCCAGAGCCACCTTCTGATCTTCCCGGTTGATGAGCTGCACCATGGACAGGGTGTCCAGCTGGTCGATGTGGGCGGTGTTCCGGTTGCTCTGCTCGGTGGAGATGGAGTCCAGTTTCACCATTTGCGGGTCCTCCTTATCCTTTCACCGCACCGACGGTCATGCCCTTCACGAAATACTTTTGCAGGAAGGGATACAGCACGATGATGGGCACGGTGGATACGATGATGACGGCGGATTTGATGGACAGGGCGATGGTGGTCTTGTCGGCGGAGCCGGCGCCGTCGCCCACCATGGTGGTGCCGTTGACGATGTTGCGCAAAAACAGCATCACCGGGAACTGGTCGGTGTTCAGGTAGATCAGGCTGTTGAACCAGTCGTTCCAGAAGAACACCGCGTAGTACAGGCCCACCGTGGCGATGGCGGCGGTGGACAGGGGCACCACGATGCGCCGCAGGATGCCGAAGTAGCCCAGCCCGTCGATGAGGGCGGCCTCCTCCAGCTCCTTGGGCAGCGAGCGGAAGAAGTTGATCATGATGATGAGGTTGAACTGGTTGATGGCAAAGGGCAGCAGCATGGCCAGCCGGGTGCCGGTGATGTGCAGGCTGGAGACCAGCAGGTAGTTGGGGATGAGGCCGCCGGAGAAGTACATGGAGAAGATGACCATCTTCATCAGAAACTTCTGGCCGAACAGCTCGGGCTTGGACAGGGGATAGGCGAACAGGATGGTCATCACCAGCGAGATGGCCGTGCCCACGATGGTGTAGAAGAAGGTGTTGCCGTAGGCGTGGAAGAACTTGGGATATTCAAAGATCTGCTTGTAGGACTCCGCCGTGAAGCCCACCGGCCACAGAAAGACCTCGTTGTTCACGATGGCCGAGGTGGAGGAGAAGGAGATGGCCAGCATATAGATAAACGGCACCAGGCAGATCAGCAGCACCAGCACCATCACCAGATAGATGATGCCGTCGAACAGGCGGTTCTGCCAGGTCTTGTAACGACGCGTCATTTCCGTTCCCCCCTCAATACACGCTCTCGCCAGTGACCTTGCGGCTGAGCGCGTTGGCACCGGTCACCAGGATGACGCCGATCACGCCGGTGAACAGACCGATGGCGGTGGCGTAGGAATAGTTCTGATTCGCCAGACCGGTGCGGTAGACCAGGGTGTCCAGAATATCGCTGACCGAGGCGTTGTTGGGCGTGTACATCAGCAGCACCTTCTCAAAGCCCAGGGTGAGCATACGGCCCACGTTCATGATCAGCATCACCATGATGGTGGGCATGATGGAGGGGATGGTGACGTACATGATCTGCTGCAGCCGGCCGGCGCCGTCGATCTCCGCGGCCTCAAACAGGTCGCTGCTGATGCCGGTGATGGCCGCCAGATAGATGATGGCCGTCCAGCCGGTGAACTGCCAGCTGTCGGTGAGGATGTAGATGATGCGGAACCAGCCCGGCTCGTTCATGAAGTAGATGGGCTCGATGCCGAAGGCGTTCTTGAGGAACAGGTTCACCAGCCCGCTGCTGGGCGAGAGCAGCTCGCCCAGAATGGTGATGACCACCACGGTGGAGATGAACCGGGGCATATAGGAGATGGTCTGCACGAACTTTTTGAACCGCTTGGCCCGCACCTCGTTCAGCAGGATGGCGAAGAGGATGGGCAGGAAGAAGTTCACCAGCAGGTTCAGCAGCGAGAGCACCAGCGTGTTCTTGAAGGCGCTCCAGAACATAGGGTCCCGCATGAACAGCTTGAAATACCGCAGGCCGGCCCACTCCTCGCCCCAGGGGCTCATGCCCGGGCGATAGCGGCGGAAGGCCAGGATGTTGCCGAACATGGGCAGATACTTGAACACGATGAAATAGATCACCGGCAGCACCATCATGGCGTAAAGCGGCCAGTATTTTTTCATGTAGCGGCGCAGGCCCACCTTGCGCAGGCCGGTCTGCGGCGGGTTGTTTTTGGCGGTTTTTGTTTTGGTCATGCCAGTCCCCCCTCAATAAAAGGCGGGGCCTATTCCCTTCGAAATATGGCCCCGCCGCGTGATGTGTGAAAGATCAGTTCATGTTGCTCTGGTAGAGCTCGCAGAACTGGTCAATGCCCTTGCTCTGCATCTCGGCCACGTAGGTATCCCAGTCGGTATCCAGGCTCTTGCTGCCGGTGAGGAACTCGTTGGTCCAGCGCTCCCAGGTGTCGGCCAGCGGGGTCTGCAGCAGGCCGGCCTCCTCGGAGGTGAGGTCGTCGAACATCGGCGTGGGAGGAATGCCCTGGATCACGTCGCCCATGCTCTCCACGGTGGCGTTGATCTGCGCGTAGTTCTCGTCGTACTTGGTCATCTCCCGCTTGTTCACCCACACCATCTGGGTCACGTCGGAACCGCAGCCGTACTTGACCTGCATGGTCTTGTAGATGCCGTCGGGGGAACTGGTGATCTCGTCGGAGTAGACGATGTTGCCGTTCTCATCCTCGGTGTAGGTCTCGCCCTCCACGCCCAGGCACCAGAGCTTCGCGTTCTCCTCGGAGAAGAAGATCTCGTCGATGGTGCGGACCACCTGCTCGAAGTCCTCACGCTCGGCGGTCTTGGCGGGGAACATGATGCCCGCGCCGGTGCGGCTCTTGGGCTGGTGATGGGCGCCGGCGGGGCCGGCCAGGGCGGGGTACATCTGCAGCTTGAAGCCGTCGATGGTGGAGGAAGCCTCCACGCCGCCGATCTGGTCATAGTAGGCGTAGGTGGCCATGGCGGCGCCGCTGGCCATCTTCTGCGTCCACTTGTCGCCGTCGATGGGGTCGGCCATTTCGGGATCCAGCAGGCCCTCGGCATACAGCTTGGCAAAGAACTGCAGATACTCCTTGAACTGCTCGCTGGTGGCGCCGGCAAAGTACTCCTGCTTGTCATAGTCCCAGCTGAGCACGTAGCTGCCGGAGGAGCTGTTCTTGCCCAGGCTGATGCCCCAGGCCGGCATGGTCATGCGGTACAGCACGCGGGGGCCGGACAGGATGGTCAGGGGATAGGAATCGGGGTTCTGCTCCTTGTACAGCTTCAGGATGTTGTACAGGTCGTCGTAGGTGGCGGGCGCCTCCAGGTCGTTGGCCTCCAGGAAGTCCTGGCGGAGGATCAGGCCGCCGTCGTAGAAGGGCACGTCAAACAGGCTGGGCATATAGTAATACTTGCCGTCCTTCAGGCGCAGGTCGTCCAGGTCCTTTTCCATGCCGAACTTCTCCACCCATGCGTTGAAGTTGGGGGTCCATTCGGAGTAATCGCTGATGGGCACGATGGCGCCGTTCAGCGCCAGGCTGGCGTTCTCGCCCTTGGTCCCCTGATACAGGATCACGTCGGGCACATTCTCGCCGGTGTTCAGCATCAGGCTGACCTTGGTGTCATAGTCCGCGATGGGGATGACCTCGAACTTCAGCTTGCTGTTGGTGCGCTTCTGCACCTCCTGGATGGTGAGCCAGTCCTCCTTGAAGGGAAGGGTGGCGTTGTCTGAATAGGAGAGCGTGATCTCGATGGGATCGCCCTCTCCCGCGGCAGACGCGGTGCCGGAACCGCCGGCGCCGGTGCTGCCGGAGGCGCCGGTGCTTCCGCAGCCGGAGAACACCGTCAGCGCCATGGCCAGGGCCATGCTGCCGCACAGCAGCTTCTTCAGATGGATACGCATTGCAAAAATCCTCCTTTTCATGATCTGCTTTTCCCGGGGGTCTGTGCCGATGACGGCGCGTCGGGCGCCGTCTTGGGACGATGCAAAAACGCAGGTAACAAAGCGATCTTACTCGGCTGTATTCCAGCGACGCAATAGTAACATTGTTTCATCACAGTGTCAACAACGCGCCGTCCGATTTGTATAACTGCCAAAGGGAACTCTGGAATTGTTGGATATCCTGCGGCCCAATGTCGCCGAAAAGCACAAATTTGCGGAGATTTTTTTACAAAACTATGTAATTTTATTTCATCCCGCTCAAAACTTTCGGCCCTCCGCCGCGCCGGCGGGCGGCCGGGCCTTGACACCGCCCGAAAACGCCCTATCATAAAAGGCAAGGCGACGGTTTTCCTTATACTATACAGGAGGAGGGCTTTTCCATGTACAAAAACCTTCTGCCCATCGGCTCGGTGGTGCTGCTGCGGGGCGGCACCAAGCGGGTGATGATCTGCGGGCGCATCCAGGCGCGGGCGGGCAGCGACAGGATATACGACTACTCCGCCTGCTGGTACCCGGAGGGCATCACCCGGCCGGACGAGATGTTCTTTTTTGACCGGGACGCGGTGGAGACGGTGTTCTTCGTGGGCTTTCAGGACAAGGAGGAACTGGACTTCCGCGCCGCCGTGCTGGACCGGCTGGGGGAGCTGGAGGTGCGGGACGGCCGCATCGTGAGCAAAGGGCAGGTGTGAGCCATGTTGTGTGAGGTGAGGCAGACGGTGAGCGGCCTGCGGGCCGAGTTCACAATTTTGGAGGGCGGCGAGGCCATCGGCGGCGCCCTCTTTCCGGACAACTTCCTCTTCGGCGGGCCCTGCGCCTGCCGCTACCGGGGCGAGGAGCTGTATCTCTCCTACCGCCGCCAGCCGCCGCTGCAAAACCTGGGCAAGGCGGTGGAGCAGCGGGTGTGGGCCCCCTACACCGTGGCCCGCGGCGGCGAGACGGTGGGGGAGATGTGCGACAAACTGGCCCGCAGCGGGCCCTTTTCCCGCTACGGCTACACCGCCATGACCCTGGACGGGGCGCAGCTGGAGATGTTTGAGATGGGCCTGGGCCGGCAGGGGGTGGCGTACCCCATCTGGGCCGGCGGGCGGCAGATCGCCCAGATCGAAAAGCCCTGTGTGGCGCGCGACAACCTGGACGCCTGCGCCCTGTGCTCCCTGGGGGAGTGGGCCCAGCGGGCGGCGGTGCTGCTGTGCCTGTATCTGGACGCCCGGGCCTACGCCCGCCGGGGGCAGATCGCCGTGGCCTCGGTGGAAAAGCGCTGTCTTCTGACCTTCAACAAGGCGGTGAAGGCAAAATACGACCCCGGGTTCCACCGCCGGGCGGCGCCGCTGCAGGGGCCCTGACGCCGGGGCGAAAAACCGCGCAAAACCGCCGCTGCGCGGGGCGCCGGCCTTGACAAGCCTTGCCCGAAAAGCGTATACTTAAGTGTAATTTTTGCGTGCGGGAGGCGTGTTGAGAGAATGAATCCGTTGATCCTTCAGTCCGACTTCGGCTATGCCGACGGCGCGGTGTGCGCCATGTACGGGGTGGCCCAGGGCGTGTGCCCCGATCTGCGGGTGTTCGACCTCACCCACGACATTCCCCAGTACGATATCTGGGAGGCCAGCTATCGCCTGATCCAGACGGTGAGCTACTGGCCGAAGGACAGCGTGTTCGTGAGCGTGGTGGACCCGGGGGTGGGTTCCACCCGGCGCAGCATCGCGGTGAAGACCGCCGAGGGCCACTATGTCATCACGCCGGACAACGGCACCCTGACCCACATCAAGCGGATGTGCGGCATCACCGAGGCCCGGGTCATCGACGAGAGCGTGAACCGGCTGCCCAACTCCGGCGAGAGCTACACCTTCCACGGGCGGGACATCTACGCCTACACCGGCGCGCGGCTGGCCTCGGGCGTGATCACCTTCGAGCAGGTGGGCCCCCAGGTGCCGGTGGAGAGCGTGATCGAACTGCCGGTGATCGAGGCGAAGAGCGAAAACGACGTGATCACCGGCACCATCGACGTGCTGGACGTGCGCTTCGGCTCGCTGTGGACCAACATCCCCCGGGAGATGTTCGCAAAACTGGGCGTTTCCCACGGCGGGCGGGTGGAGGTGTCCATCGCCAACGACACCCGCACCCTCTACAAGAACATCATGGTGTACGCCAAGAGTTTCGCCGATGTGAACGTGGGCGAGCCGCTGCTGTATGTCAACAGCCTGGACTGCGTGGCCGTGGCCATCAACCAGGGCAGCTTCTCCAAGGCCTACAACATCGGCACCGGCATCCAGTGGCGCATCGCCCTGCGCAAGGCGCCCCGCATCGTTTACGAATAAAGCGGCGCCCCGGTTTCGGTTCCCCCGCGAAGGGGCCGTCCCTTCGCCGGTGAATGTTTTTCATTTTTCATGTGAGGAGTGTGCAGTATGAAAAATTCTTCCATCAAGACCGTGGTCGCGGTGGGCATCGGCGCCGCCCTGTTCTTTGTGCTGGGCCGCTTTGTGGCCATCCCCAGCGGCATCCCCAACACCAACATCAGCCTGCAGTACGCCATTCTGGGCATGCTGGCCGCCATGTACGGCCCCGTGGCCGGCGGCCTGATCGGCTTCATCGGCCACACCCTGATCGACCTGTCCTGGGGCGGCAGCCCCTGGTGGAGCTGGGTCGTCGCCTCCACCCTGGTGGGCGTGATCGTGGGCCTGACCGCCAAAAAGATGGCTCTGTCTGAGGGCGACTTCGGCAAGGGCAAGCTGGCCCTGTTCGCCGTGGCCAACGTGGTGGCCAACGCCGTCTCCTGGCTGCTGGTGGCCCCCGGCCTGGATATCCTCATCTACGCCGAGCCCGCCGACAAGGTGTTCACCCAGGGCGCCTTTGCCGCCATCGTCAACAGCCTGACCGCCGTCATCGTGGGCGGCCTGCTGGTGGCTGCTTTCTGCAAGACCATCGCCAAGAAGGGCTCGCTGGACAAGGAGTAAGCTCCTTTTTCCCGGCACATCGCCCGTCGGAACGCTTGTGCGGCAAGCCGTTCCGGTGCGCTCGCGCATCGGGGGCAGGGCAGTGCCCTGCCCCCTTTTTTCTTTGATTCTTTCAGTGAGGAGTCCTGCCCATGAACACTCCCATCATTTCCTTCCGGGATTTCACCTTCCAGTACCGGGCCCAGGCCCGGCCCACCCTCTACAACATCGACCTGGACATCTACCCCGGCGAGAAGATCCTCATCGCCGGGCCCTCCGGCTCGGGCAAATCCACCCTGGCCAGCTGCATCAACGGCCTCATCCCCTTCAGCTATCCTGGCGAGTCCTCCGGCATCCTGACGGTGGACGGCATGGAGGCGAAGAAGGAGAGCATCTTCGCGCTGTCCAAGTCGGTGGGCACGGTGCTCCAGGACCCGGACGGCCAGTTCATCGGCCTGACGGTGGCGGAGGACATCGCCTTCGCGCTGGAAAACGACTGCGTGCCCCAAAAGGAGATGCACGCCGCGGTGGACAAGGCCGCCGCCCTGGTGGGGGTGGAGCGGCACCTGGGCTTTGCCCCCCACGAACTTTCCGGCGGGCAGAAGCAGCGGGTGAGCCTGGCGGGGGTGATGGTGGACGCGGTGAAGATCCTGCTGTTCGACGAGCCGCTGGCCAACCTGGACCCGGCGGCGGGCAAGCAGACCATCGAACTGATCGACCGCATCCAGAAGGAGACCGACACCACCGTGCTCATCATCGAGCACCGGCTGGAGGACGTGCTGTGGCGCAGTGTGGACCGCATCGTGCTGATGGAGGAGGGGCGCATCGCCGCCGACCTGCGCCCCGACGAGCTGCTGTGCACCCCGCTGCTGACGAAAGCCGGCATCCGGGAGCCCCTCTATCTCACCGCGCTGAAATACGCCGGGGTGGCCCTCACGCCGGAGAAGCGCCCCGCCCACCCGGACACGCTGGACCTCACCGACGCCGACAAAGAGGCGGTGCGCGCCTGGTACCACGGCGCCCCCGCCCCCGCCCCGCCCCCCCAGCAGCCGGTGCTGCTGGAGGTGAAGGACCTGTGCTTTGGCTACACCAAGGACCGGTCCACCCTGCAGAACGTCTCCTTCACCGTGCGCAAAGGGGAGATGACCAGCATCGTGGGCCGCAACGGCGCGGGCAAATCCACCCTTTCGAAACTCATCTGCGGCTTTGAGGCCCCCGATTCCGGCAGCATCCTGCTGGACGGGCGGGACATCACCGGCGACACCATCCGCCAGCGGGCGGCGCGCATCGGCTATGTGATGCAGAACCCCAACCAGATGATCTCCAAGACCATGATCTTCGACGAGGTGGCCCTGGGCCTTGCCAAGAGCGGGCTTTCCGCCGCCCAGGTGCGGGAGAAGGTGGAGGAGACCCTGAAGATCTGCGGGCTCTACCCCTTCCGCAACTGGCCGGTGAGCGCGTTGAGCTTCGGCCAGAAAAAGCGGGTCACCATCGCCAGCGTGCTGGTGCTGGGGCCGGACGTCATCATTCTGGACGAGCCCACCGCCGGGCAGGATTTCCGCCACTACACCGAGATCATGGAGTTTTTGCGGGGGCTGAACGGGCGGGGGGTGACGGTGCTGATGATCACCCACGACATGCACCTGATGCTGGAGTACACCCCCCGGGCGCTGGTGTTCAGCGACGGGCGGCTCATCGCCGACCGCACCGCCGCCGGGGTGCTGTGCGACCCGGAGCTCATCGAGCGGGCGGCCCTGAAGGAAACCAGCCTGTTCACCCTGGCGGGGCGCTGCGGCATCGAGCCGCCGGAGGCCTTTGTCCAGCGGTTCATCGACTACGACCGGGAGGTGCGGGAACATGGCTGCTAACACCGTTTTGAACTATCTGCCCCGCCAGAGTTTCGTGCACCGGCTCACCGGCACCACCAAGCTGGCCTTCTTTTTGCTGTTCACCTTCGCCAGCATGATCACCTACGACACCCGGGTGCTCATCGGCCTGATGGCGGTGAGTTTCGCCGCCTTCCGCGCCAGCCGCATCAAGCTGCGGGAGGTGCGCTTCATGCTGGTGTTCATGCTGGTGTTCCTGATTTTGAACAACCTGTTCATCTACCTGTTCAGCCCCGAGCAGGGGGTGCAGATCTACGGCACCCGCCATGTGATCGCCACCCTGTTCTGGCGCTACACCATCACCTGGGAGCAGCTGTTCTACACCCTGAACATCTCGCTGAAGTACTTTGTGGCGCTGCCGGTGGCCATCCTGTTCATCTCGGCCACCAACCCCAGCGAGTTCGCCGCCAGCCTCAACTCCATCGGCGTGTCCTACCGGGTGGGCTACTCGGTGGCCATCGCCCTGCGCTACATCCCCGACATCCAGCGGGACTACCACAGCATCAGCCAGGCCCAGCAGGCCCGGGGGGTGGAACTGGGCAAAAAGGAGAAGCTGAGCGCCCGGCTGAAGAACTCGGTGAACATCCTTTTGCCCCTCATCCTGTCCAGCCTGTCCCGCATCGACACCATCAGCAACGCCATGGAACTGCGGGGCTTCGGCAAGCACAAAAAGCGCACCTGGTATGTGCAGCGGCCCTTCGCCCGCAGAGACTACCTGGTGCTGGGCCTGGGCGTGGCCCTGCTGGCGGCCAGCCTCATCATCACCTTCTGGGACGGCGACCGCTTCTACAACCCCTTTGTGTGACGTCCCCCGACAGACAAAAAAAGGAGCCCGGCAGCCGCCGGGCTCCTTTTTTTCGTCTCATGTTTCCGGGCCGTCGGCGCCGCACCACAGCATCGCCAGGCTCAGGTCGTCCTCGCTCACCTGGGCGAACACCTCCTCCAGGTTGCGGCGCAGGGCGGCGGCCACCTCCTCCTCGGTGCAGGCGGCGATGCCGTCGCACAGCTTTTTCACGGCGGCGGCGGGGCGGCGGGCCTCGCCGTCGTACAGCGCGTCGCCGCAGCCGTCGGTGGTGAGCAGCACCGCCGTGTCGCCCGCCTCCACCCGGCGCAGCACCCGCAGGTGCCGCGCCGCGTCGGGGGAACTGAAGAAATAGGTCTCCTCGGCGAACCGGCCGTTCTCCGGGTGGGAGAGCACCTCCTGGCCCGAAAAGGCGAAGCCGTCCCCCACATGGAGCACCAGCAGCCGGCCGTCCCGGTGGCGGGCGGCGCACACCAGCGTGCAGCTGCTCTCCCACCGGTCCAGGCCGGTGTCGTCCAGCCGGCGCAGGCCCTCCGCCAGCACCCGCTCCACCAGCGCACCCTCCTCCAGGGCATACAACTCCTCAAAGCGGGGGGGCAGCCACTCCACGATCCAGCCGCAGAGCGCCCGGGCCGCCACCTCCGAGCGGGGGCAGCTGCCCGCGCCGTCGCACACCGCGGCAACGGCGCAGTCGCCGGTGTGGGCCGCCCGGGCCTCGTCCTGGCAGGGGATGCCCCGCAGCTGGTGGGCCAGCCCCCGGCGCACCGCCGCCGCCGTCTTCATGGCCATGCCATCATCTCCTTTTGCCGGCGGGGCGGCTCACCGCCCGCCGCCTTCTTCCAGTTCAAAATCCGGCCGCTCGATGGTGTGCTTGCTGGCCAGGCTGACGCTGCGGCTCACCACATCGAAGAAGTCGGTCACCGACAGTTCCTCCAGCCGGTCCACCTTGCCCACGGTGAAGTGCCGAAGGCTCTCGTACCCGTCGTCGGTGGACAGGCACCGGGTGCGCAGCCGGTTGGCCCGCAGCAGCGCGAACACCCGCTCCGAGGCCTTGCGCACCTCCTCCTCCGGCTCGGTGGAGACCCCGTCGCTGAGGATGATGAGCCAGGGCACATAGGCGTTGTTGCCCACCTGCGCCAGCTCCCGCTGGTGGTTCTCCAGCCGGTCCAGGGCGCAGTTGACCCCCGCCGCCAGCCGGGTGAGGGAGCCGGTGGCGCGGATGGGGTTGCGCAGCACCTGCTCGCATGCGTCGTCGAAGGAGCCGAAGTCGCAGACCACCTCCACCCGGTCGCCGAAGGTGACGATGCAGATGTCGGCGGCGTCCCGGGCAAGCAGTTCCGACCGGGTGCGGCGGAAAAAGCTCTCGATGCCCTGGTTCACCTTTTCCATCATGCCGCTCACCGCCATGGAGGCGGAGGCGTCCACGCAGAAGCAGAGCAGGATGCGCTTGGTGCGGTTGCGGCTGAGCTCCTCGTGGGAGATATACAGGCTTTCGATCGTCTTGTCCATGGAGAGATCCTTTCCGGGCAATGCCCAAACTCACTGGTCGCGGGGCGCCCGCGGCGGCCGGCTGCCCCGCAGGCAGCTGCGGCACAGCAGCGTTTTGCCGCCGCGCCGGACCCCGATAAACACATTTTTCGCCACCTCGAAGGTCTGCCCGCAGCTGCCGCACCGGGCGGTGAGGGTGTCGGCGCTGTTGCAGCGCTCGCACAGCAGCACCCGGCTGCCCCGCTCGCTTTGGGCCTGCTGCCACCGGGGCACGCTCACCGGCGCGCCGCAGCAGGCGCAGCTGGCCTCCGCCGGCTGCAGGCAGTCCTGGCAGTAGAGGTCCCACTTTTTCTCCCGCGCCTGCAGCAGCCGCTGGCGGGTCACCCGCATCGTCTGCCCGCAGCAGGCGCAGCGCACCGTGGGGTTGGCGCAGTCGTCGCAGATGTAGGCGGCGTCGGCGAACTGGGGGGCGTCGGCGTCGTGGTAGAACACCTGCCGGATGGTGGGGTAGAAAGGCTTGCCGCACACGCTGCACGTCACCGTCTCGCCCGCGCGCTCCTCTCCCCGCAGGGCGAGGAAGCTGCGGCAGGAGCGGCAGAACAGCGCGTCCCGCCCCTGGGGCGAGCGGGAGGCGGCGATGCCCTCCAGCTGCTCCCGGGGCATGTTGAACTCCCGGTGGCCGCACAGGGCGCTGGGGCAGCACACGTCCGCGAAGAAGGGGTTCTCCCGGTTGAATTCGTGGTATTTCACCGGCGTCAACTCGTCGGTGAAGATCCCCTTCTCCACCAGTTCCAGATACCGCCGCAGCACCCTGGCCCACTGGCCGGCGCTGCGCGGCCGCCAGGCCACGAAGGTGTCGGTGAAGGCGGTGGTCACCGCGGCGGGCAGGTTCTTCCAGATCATCCAGTTGTCGCCGTCCGGCACCGACCAGGGCACGCCGTTCTGGGCGGCGTAGGGGAACCTGCGCTCCCGCATGCAGGTGAGGAAATCCTCCTCGCCCTTGTTCACAAAGGGGTTCAGCCCGCAGAACAGGATCTCGAACAGCAGCACCGCCAGGGAGAACTGCTCCTCCTCCAGGCTGCGCATCAGCCTGCCGTAGCGCACCGGGCCCCGGGGCCGGGGCACGTTCTCGCCCCCCTGCCGCACAAAGGGGCAGGTGAACTCGTCGGTGCCCACCGGGCAGGGATAGCCGCCGAACTGGAAGCTGTCGGTGTCCACGATGCAGACGCTGCCGCTGTTGGTCAGGTCCACCATGAAGTTGCCGGCGTTCACGTCGCCCATCAGGATGTTCTGCCGGTGGAGGCTGTCCATCAGCTGCGCCGCCCGCAGGGCCGACCGGATCAGGTCCCGCCGGGTCCAGCCCTTGAGCAGCTCCTCGTGCACCGCCCGGCCGCCGATCTTCAGCACCGTTTTGGAAAAGGGCATCGCCCCTTCGGGGGCCCGCACCATGAGATAGCCCACGAACTGCCCCTCGCCGTTGTTCAGCAGGTGCACCGGCCAGCACAGCCCCCGCAGGCCGGGGTCGCGGGCCAGCATGGCCCGCAGTTTGTCCCGCCGCTCCGCCGTCAGCTGGTCGGGGTGGTAGATCTTGGCCACCAGGCCCTGCTGCCCCTGGCAGAGGTAGATGGCTCCCTCGCCGCCCCGGGCCGCCTCGCCCCCCTCGGTGAGGGGCGCGGCAAGGCGCACCGGCCGCCCTTCCTCGGTGAAAAGCTCATCCCCCGGCTGCACCGGCCGGGCCAGCGCCAGGGGGGTATCGTCGGCGGGCGACGGATCGGGGGCAGCGGCGGACGGCTGCCCGGGAGCCACAGCGGGCGGCTGCCCGGGGGCCGCGGCGGGCGGCTGCCCGGGATCGACAGCGGGCGGCTGCCCGGGATCGCCAGCGGACGGCTGCCCGGGGGCGACAGCGCCCCGGGAGCGGGACGCCCCCGCCGGGGCGGCGGGCCGCTGGGAGAGGGGCACCGCCGCCTCCCGCTCCGCCACCATCCGGTGCATCTCGCCCAGCACGTCCTCCTTCTGCCAGCGGACCCGCTGGGCCGCGTCCAGGGCCTGCCGGTACATCCGTTCGGTCTTGCGGCGCAGCCCCTGCAGCAGCGGGTCGTCCTGCCGCACGCCGGCGAAGGGCAGGCTGGCCCGGAACACCCGGCAGACGCACTCCGCCTCGGCCCCCGCCGGGCCCCGGCTCACCCGGGCGATCACCGCGAAGGGGGTCTTTTCCCGGTCCAGCAGCCCGGTCAGCGCCGTGGGGCCGGCGGTGAGCACGCAGATGCGCTCAAAACAGTGGTCCTCCAGAAACTCCAGCAGCGCGGCGTCGTTGCTCCGGCCCGGGTCGGGGTAGCCCGCCGGGCCCAGCTTCAGGCTGTTGCGCACAAAGAGATAGGCGTTTTTGCTGGGGGTCAGCTGCTCGCGGCGGCGCTGAAGCTCTTCCAGTTCAGCGGCGCGGCTGCCGTCGCCGGCGCAGCGCAGCATCCCCCTGTACAGCCGTTCCCGCTCCTCCGTGTCCCGCATGAGGCGATAGAGGGCGGTGGCCTCCACCAGCAGCGCCTGGCGGGGGTCCCGCCCGGCCCGCCGCAGCGCGTCCAGCAGCGGCCCCTCCACGAACCGGCGCTCGTCGTCCCGCCGCAGCAGGCTGTCGTCCAGCAGAAAGCGGTGGGTGGCGGCCAGCTCCTGCAGCGCGCGCCGGTCCAGCGTGCCGCCGGCGTAGTTTTCCAGCAGGTCCAGCGGCGGCACGGCGGACAGCTTCTGGGTGAACAGCCGCTCCTGCACGCGCTGCAGGCCGGCGTCGGCTTTGGCCCGGCGCTCCAGTTCGGTGCGGGCCTGCTCCAGTTCGGTCTGCAGCTGCCGGCCCCGGCGCTCCTGCTCCCGGGCCCGCGCATAGCCGCCCACGCGGGAGATCAGTTCCGCCTCCACGCCGCAGCACGTTCCCTCCTCCACGGCCACGCCCGCCGCCTTCAGGGCGGCCAGGACGTCGGCCTCGCCGCAGCCCGCACGCTGGGCCAGCGTCTTCACGCCCACCAGTTCCAGCGCCCGGGCCCGGGCCAGGCAGGCGGCGGCCCGGTCGGCGGCCTCCGCCAGTTCCTCCGTGCGCAGGGTGGAGACCAGGGTCTCCATCACAGCCACGTCGGCCTGCCAGCGGTTCGGGTCCATCTTTGCGAAGGTGTGGGCGTTGGGGTGGCCGAACCAGACGTTGCGCACCCGGCTGCCCCGGGCGTTCAGCGCCTGCCAGCGCTGCCGCCGGTCCTCCTCGGCGCCGTCGGGGCACAGGGCCCGCACCCCTTCGGGGCAGGCCGCCCGCACATGGGGGAACACGTCGTAGGCGGCCACGTCGAAATCCGCCAGCAGCGAGCCCACCTTGAACAGCCCCGCCAGGTCAAAGCACTGGACGATGCGCCGGCGGTCGGCGGCGGAAAAGCCGCCCCCCAGCGCCCGCTTCACCGCCGCGGCGAACTGCGCGCCGGACTGGGAGACATCGGTGGCCGTCGGCAGCCCCAGTTCCTCCAGCAGGGTCTTGCGGTCCACCAGCGGGGGGAACCGCCTGGCGGCCCGCCGCCCGTCGGCGGGGGCGCCGCCGTCCCGGCGGTGGTTCTCCAGTTCCGCGCAGGCCCCGAGAAAGGCCTCGAACTCCTCCTCCGGGATGACGCGGCAGTAAAATTGCTGCAGGTACTCCCGCACCTCCTCCTCCGCCCGGTGGGCGGCGTCGGAGCGCGCTCGCTTGTGCAGTTCCATCCTCGCCTCTTTCGAGATCTTTTCTTCCATTTTCTCTGCAAGCCTCCCGCCGGGGCGGCGCTCGCTGTCGCCGCCTTTCACTTTCCTCATTATATAGCATTCAAAGCCCCCATTTCAATGCGCCGCCCGGCCTGTTCCTCTTTTATATAGGGCGCGGCCCCGAGGAAGTTAAAGGCCCCCCCAAAAAATTTTTTCAGTCCTTTAACTGCGCGGCGCCCCGGCCCTATAAACCTGCCGAAGGGCCGCCCCCTATTGCGCCCGGCGGCCGGTCTGCACTATAATAAGCATGTCCCCTCACCGGGATGCGAGGAGGAACGAGAGATGTACCGATACGAAGAACTGACGCTGGACGACCTGCTGGAAGATCCCACGTTTGACGAGGAGAGCCCCGACGCCCTGTACGCCCTGGCCCAGTGCTACCGCCTGGGCAAGGGGGTGCAGCCGGACGAGGAGGTCTGTTTGAAATACCTGCGCAAGGCCCGGGACGCCGGCAGCGAGGCGGCCCGGCAGGAACTGGAGGCCCGGGAGGGCCGCCCCGCCGCCGACGAAAAGGCGGAGGGCCGGGACCCCTGCCTGGAGGACGCCGACCGCTGCCGGGCGGCGGGGGACACGGCGGGGGAGATCGCCGCGCTGGAGCGGGCGCGGAACGCCCTTTCCCGCTACACCACCCAGGACAAACAGGCCATCCATCTGCGGCTGGGGGAACTGTACGCCCAGCCCGGCCCCCTGGAGGACGCGGAAAAGAGTTACGCCCGCTGCTGCATGGCCACCGAGCTGGGCAGCAGCGCCGCCGCGCTGCGCTGCGCGGATTACCTGCACCGCGGCTACGGCTGCCCCGCCAACGAGGCGGAGAGCGAGGCGATGCTGCTTCTCGCCGCCCGGCTGGGGCCGGCCCGGCTGAAATACGACACCGCCGTGGCCCGCCGCAGCACCGCCCCCCGCCAGGCGGAGCAGCTGCTGGAGCAAACGCTGGCCGCCCTGGGCCAGACGGAGGAGGACGAGGCGCTGCGCCGCTGCGCCTCGCTCCAACTGGAGGCGCTGAAAAACGGCGGCGCGCTGCCCCAGGCCCTGCTGCAAAGCGCCTGGCAGGCGGCGGAGGAGCCCTCGGTGGCCGCCCTGCTGCTGGACACCTGCACCCGGAACCCCGAATGGCTCACCGAGGCGGATCTGCCCGCCCTGGTCCAAATGGCCCGGCAGCCCGGCGACGACCAGGAGGCCTGGCTGGCGCTGGCCGCCCGCCAGGGGGACGACGATTCCAAGCGGGAACTGCGGCGGCGCCAGAAAGCCCGCCGCCTTGAGCGGGCCCGCCGCGCGAAGGAGGAGGCCCGTCAGGCCGAGGAGGCCCGCCAGGCTGAGGAGGCCCGCCGCGCCGAGGAGGCCCGCCGCGCCGAGGAGGCCCGCCGCGCCGAACAGGCCCGCCAGGCTGAGGAGGCCCGCCGCGCTGAGGAAGCCCGCCGCGCCGAGGAAGCCCGCCGCGCCCGGCCGGCCAGCACCGCCCGGCAGACCAACACCGCCCAACAGGCCAACACCGCCCGGCCGGCCAGCACCGCCCAACAGGCCAGCACCGTCCGGCCGACCGTCACGGTCCCCCAGGCCAGCACCGCCCCTCAGGCCAATGCCGGCCAGACGGAAGCGGCCCGGCAGGCCGCCATCGCCGCCACCCGCAAGCGGGACCGGCGCATCATCCTTCTCTGCTTTGTCTTCGCCGCGTTCTGCGTTCTGTCGCTGGGCTCCCAGTGGCTCTCGCAACTGGCCGACCGCCTGCGCACCGATCTCCCCACCGGGGAGCAGCCCGGCATCTTCGGGTTCCTCGACGGGGTCGGCACGTCCGCCGGCGACAACACCCTGGCCCGGCGCTCCACCTACGCCCTGGACGAGGGCGTGGTGGCGCTCACCGAGGCGGGCTCCTTCAACACCGGGGAGAGTTACGAAAGCGCCCTTTACGCCTCCTCCGGCTATCAGGCGGTGGAGTACCTGCTGGAAGGCAAGTACGACACGCTGAAGGGCCGCTGGGGCATCGACTCCAACCACATCAACACCGAATGCCAGAGCAGCTTTGTGGTCTACGCCGACGGCCGCAGCGTCTACGAGTCGCCGGTGATCACCGCCGGCAGCGCCCCCTGCGACGTGGAGGTGGACCTGGCCGGCTGCAACCTGATGACCATCATCTTTAAAAACGCCGACGGCTCGGCCCGCCTGGCGGGCGCCTCGCTGGAGAACCGCCTGGGCCTCAAGGCGGACACGGCCACCCTGCCGCCGCCCCAGCCGGGCGCCTGGCTGAGCACCGTGAACCTGATGCAGGGGAACTTCACCTCCGGCGACAGCGGCCACTCGGTGATGAGCTACCTCTCCTACTACGACCGTGAAGAGCAGTCCGCCACCTTCTACCTGGGCGGCGAGTACGAGAGCCTGAGCGGCGATCTGCTGGTGGCCGCCAACGGCGGGCCGATGTATCTGGAAGTCTACGGCGACGGCGTTCTGCTGGCCTCCACCTCGCCCATGGTCAGCGGCAGCGCGCCCTTCTCGGTGGATCTCCAGGGCTGCGAACAGCTCACCATCCGCTTCCTGCTCTCCGATCCGGACAACTCCTCCGCCTGGGGCAGCATCGGCCTGGCGGGGGCGCGGCTGTCCCACTACCCGCTGTGAGCGGCCTCCTGCCCACCCCCTTTCATGCGCAGGCGCGCCCCGGTCCCCAAGGGACCGGGGCGCGCTTTTCGCTGCCGCCCGCGCGGGCGGACTTTCGAAAAAAAGTTTTTCCCTCTCTTTAACTGCCCGCCCCGCCGGCCCTATACAGAGGGTGTAAGCGATCGGGCCCCTTCCCCGGCGACGGGGCGGGCCCAAAACACTAAAAAAGAAAAGAGGAAACACCATGAAACGCATGAAACCTTTCGCTTTGGCCGCGGCTTGCCTGCTGCTGCTCTCCGCCCTGGCCGGCTGCGCCGGCGCCCCCGACGCCCCCCAGGCGGCCTCCTTTGCCCCGGCGGCCAGCGAGCCGGCCCAGGCTGAACCCAGCCCCGCCCCCGCCCTGCCGGCGGCCGAGGGCATCTCCGTCCCCGAGTCCCTGGCCCTGGAGGCGGGCGGCGACGGTTCCGCCGCCCTGAACGCCGCGCTGCTGCCCCAGGGGGCGGCGGGCGAGCCGCTGCGCTACACCTCCAGCGACGAGGCGGTGGCCACTGTGAGCGAGGACGGCACCGTGACCGCCGTGGGCGCCGGGGAGTGCGTGGTGCGCACCCAGGCGGGCAGCCTCTCCGGCGAGACCCGGGTGACGGTGACGGTGGCGGTGACGGGGCTGCGCCTCTCCGCCTCCTCCAAAGCCCTGGCCCCCGGCCAGAGCGCCGCGCTGTCGGTCTACACCAGCCCCCGGGAGGCGGCCGCTCCCGAGGCGGAGGGCCTTGCCTGCGCCAGCAGCGATGAGGCGGTGGTCACCGCGTCGGTGAGCGGCGAGGGCCGCGTCACCCTGCAGGCGTCGGCGGAGGGCGCCGCCGATGTCACCGTCCGCTACCGGGGCTTCTCCGCGGTGTGCCACGTCACCGTGACCGCCCCGGCCGCCGCCCCCGCGGCCACCGCCGTGCCCCAGGCTTCCGCCCCGCAAGCCTCCGCCCCGGAGGCCCAGACGCCCGGGAACCAGGCGCCCGCGCCCACCCCCGCGCCCACCCCCGCGCCCGAGACGCCCGCCCCGGAGACCCCGGCCCCCACCCCCGTGCCCGAGGCCCCCGCCACCGGCGGCACCTGCCCGGTGGATCAGTCCACCCTGCTGGCGGACGGCAGCTGCGCCCTGGCCGGTCTGCACTGGATGTACCAGGAGCCCACCAACGGCTACAGCTTCTCGGATGAGCTGATCCAGGCCTGGCGCAACGCCTGCAACGCCACCGACGCGCCGCTGAACATCATCATCCCCGGCGGCGGCAGCATGGGCTACACCTGCGACCAGTGCGGCGGCGACATCGTCATCAAGGGCCAGGGCCCCGTGCTGGGCTGTGAGAACGGCTGCTGGTGACCGGGTCAAAAATGCCGGGCCGCGTTGAAACGGCCCGGCGTTTTTGCTATACTGAAGCAAAGAGCGGCCCGCCGGGCCGCCCACTGTTTGTGAGGTCTATGCCATGAAACGAATCTACATCACCGCCGTCCCGCTGGACAGCAACTTCGCCATCCAGCGCCAGCTGGCCCTGCCGGCCAACTACACCCCCCGCCGGCCGCCCCGGCCGGCCTTTTACCCCATCGTGCCCATCATCGAGGACACCGCCCGCCCCGGCGACGAGGTGCGGGTCATCGCGGTGCGCCAGACCAACGCCCCCCGCAGCGAGAACCTGGAGGTCTTCCGCCGGGAGCTGGAGGAGCTGGGCCTGCCCTTTGCCCTCACCGACCTGACGGTGGAGGAGACCCAGCAGAAAAACGCCCTGCTGGGCCTGTTCGAGGCCCTCACCGGCTGCATGGAGCCGGACGCCTGCTACTACGCCTGCGTCACCTTCGGCACAAAGACCTGGCCGCTGGTGCTCTCCTCGGCGCTGCACTACGCCGAAAAGCTGCTGGAGGGCGCCGAGATCAAGGGGGTCTACTACCGGGAGATCACCCGCCGGGCGGGGGAGCAGACCGGCGCGGCCCAGTACGACGTGAGCGCCCTGTTCACGCTGGACGCCATCGTGGACCTGGCCGCCGAGGCCGGCGTGACCGACCGGCAGGCCTTTTTGCGGCTGCTGCTGCACCCGGACCGGGAGGCGTGAGCATGGAGCAAGCATTGCGGGAGGACGCCCGCCGGCAGGAACTGGCCCGGCGCATCGAGGAGCACCCCCTGTGGCGCAGGCCGGCGGCGGAGCGGCTGGCGGACGCCGCCCAGTGGCAGGACCTGTATCTGCTGGTGATGCGCTGGAAGGGGTTTTTGCAGAAGGTGGAAAACCGCCTTCAAAGCCGGGACAGCGCCCTTGCCCTGGACGAGAACGAACTGCTGAACGCCCGTTACAGCCGGGCGGGGCGGCGGCGGAGCCTGTACGACAGCTGCGCCTTTGCCGAGAGCCTGCGGGCGGCGGTGAAGGGGTACGACCCGGACCGGGGCGGCTCCTTTCTGGCCTATTTTGACGCCATCTATGAAAAAGACCTGCACCGGGCGGCCAACCGGGAGCAGGGGCAGCGGCAGGAGGGCGCGCGCCCCCTCACCCGGGGGGAGACGAACCTGTGGAAGGAGCTGTGCCGCCTGACCGAAAAGCTGGGGCTGGACGCCCGGCAGCTGCCGCCGGGCTACTACGCCACCCTGGCGGACCTGCTGGGGGTGAGCCGGGAGCAGGTGGAGCGGCTGCTGCGCCGGTGCAGCGCCGCCCGGTGGGTCACCTCGCTGGACCGGGACGGGGAGGAGGAGCCGGCCCCCGAGCCGGAGGACCCCGCCGCCCGGGCGGAGCTGGAGCAGCTGGAGCTGGCCCAGGAGGCGATGGGGGCCATCGCCCTCTTCGCCGAGCGGGACGCGGCGGAGTACCCCCGTCTGTTCTTCACCAACGACGTGCTGGCCCCCATGCGGGCGGAGCCGCCCCAGGTGGACCCCGCCTCCTACTGCGCCCTGCTGGAGCGGCAGGAGGCGCTGCTGTGGCAGCGGGTCTTCGTGCGGGGGTATGTGGAGTATGTGTTCCAGCCGCCCCCCGCGCCGGACACCCTGCGCCATCTGCTGCTGGCCCGGCTGTGCCGCCCCCTGCGGGACGCCACCATCGCCGCCTTCAAAGGGGTGACGCCGGCGGCGGTGAGTTACCGCCGCAAGCGCTACGCCGCCGCCATGCGGGCGCTGGCCGCCGACCAGCGGGGCTGACCGCCGCGAACGAAGCATAAAAACAGGCGCCTGCCGCGGCAGGCGCCTGTTTTGTGTTTTTTCGACCGGGCTCAGAAGGTGAAGGTCTCGGGGTCGGCGTCCGGGGTGATGCTGCGGTTTATGTTCATGTGATCGATCACCGCCATATCCTCTGAACTGAGTTCGAAGTCGAACAGGTCCCGGTTCTCGCGGATGCGGTCGGGCCGGGAGGACTTGGGCAGGGTGACGATCCCGTGCTGCAGTTCCCAGCGCAGCACCACCTGCACGGCGCTCTTTGCGTATTTGCGGCCGATCTCGCTCAGCACGGGATCCCCGACATACAGCCCCTGCCCCAGAGGCTGACACGCCTCGATCTGCACGCCGTGATTCCGGCAGTAGCTGCGCAGCGTGGGGCAGGACATCTGCGGGTGCAGCTGGTACTGGTTCACCGCGGGCACCGTCCCTCCCATCGCGATCAGATCGTCGATGTGATGGGGGTTAAAATTGCTCACGCCAATGGCCCGCGCCAGGCCCTGCTCCAGGATGCGCTCCAGCACCTCCCAGCTCTGCTGGTAGCGTCCGCGCACCGGCCAGTGGATCAGATACAGATCCACATAATCCAGCCCCAACCGCTCCAGGCTCTCCTGAAACGCGTCGTACTCGCGCGCGGCGCGCATATCCGTGGTCCACAGCTTCGTGGTCACGAACAGTTCACTGCGGGGCAGGCCGCATTCCCGCACGGCCCGACCCACCTCCCGCTCGTTGTGATAGATCGAAGCGGTGTCGAAATGGCGATAGCCCAGTTCGATGGCGGTGGACACGGCGCGCACGGTCTCGTCGCTGTTTTCGCTGATGAGCGCTGTGCCGTATCCCAGTTGAGGGATCTTTACACCGTTGTTCAGTTCGATGGAGCAATCAAAGGTCATTTCCGGTCCCTCCACGCGATGAATTCGTTCAGGATGCGGATGCTGCTGGAGGTGCCGATGCGCTCCGCGCCGGCCTCAAGCATCGCGCGGCAGCTCTCCCAGCTGCGGATGCCCCCCGCGGCCTTCACCCGGACGCGGTCGCCCACGGTCTGCTTCATCAGGCGCACATCCTCCGCCGTCGCGCCGGAGGGCCCGAAGCCGGTGGAGGTCTTGATGAAGTCCGGCTCCACCTCCCGCGCGATCTGTGCCAGCCTGCGGATCTCGTCCCGGGTCAGATAGCAGTTCTCAAAGATCACCTTGGAGATCACGCCCGCCTCGCGGCACATCCGCGTGATGCGCTTCATCTCCTCCTCCACGGCGTTCCAGTCGCCCTCCTTGACATGGGTCAGATCGGTCACATAGTCGATCTCGTCCGCGCCGTCGCGGATGGCCTTCTCGGTCTCGAACAGCTTGACGTCCAGCGTCGTCTGCCCGAGGGGAAAGCTGACGGCGGCCCCCACATGCACCGGGCTGCCCTCCAGCTGCCCGCGGCAGAAGGCCACGGGGGCGGAGTTGATCGCCACCATGCCGAACCCGTACTGCCGGGCCTCGGCGCACAGCTGCGCCAGCTCGGAAAGGCTGGCGCTGGCGCGCAGCAGCGTGTGGTCAAAGATCGCTGCGAGCGCTTCGGGCGTCAAATGCTGTACATCCATCATACTTCTTCCTCCTGTTTTTTCTTGGGATTGTCCTGGATCGAAACGCCGCCGCCCTCGGTGCGCAGCACAAGTTTCCGGAACCCGGACTGCTCGATCGTTTTGTAATCGTGGCCGGCGTCGGCGCGATAGGCGAAAAAGCACACCAGGGGCTCGTCCCCCGTGTTGACCATGCGGTGCGCGAACCCCTTCGCGGCATAGGCCGCCCGGCCCGGCGCCAGCGGGAGCCAGCGCGTGTGCCTGTGCCGGTCCTCCGTCAGCAGCAGGCCGCTGCCCTGCAGGGCATAATACACCTCGCCCGTTTCCAGCACACCGTGAAAATGCCCCTTGGTCATGTAGAACTCGCTGCCCACCACCCCCGGATACAGGGTGGTCACTCCAAAGGCGACGTCGCCCGGGTCCCGGGGGGCGTTCAGCTGGTGGTATTCATACACCAGCGGATCGCTGCCCGACGCAAGGATATTCTCCGCCGCCCGCCGGTCCTCAAAATATCCCGTCAGCTGGCTCAGCCGTCGCTGCTCCGTGGGGGCGCGCAGCCGGGCGGGCGCGGCCAGCGCGGCGCAGAAGCCGCCCGCCCA
The DNA here is from genome assembly GCA_019118765.1 of Candidatus Allofournierella merdavium. Taxonomy (GTDB): domain Bacteria; phylum Bacillota; class Clostridia; order Oscillospirales; family Ruminococcaceae; genus Allofournierella_A; species Allofournierella_A merdavium. The sequence continues at coordinate 58,467 of DWYI01000004.1, forward strand.
GTCCAGCTGCCGGGGGCCGTCCAGAAGTTCTTCAAAGGTCTGCGGCAGCTGTGCCGTGGTCTCCAGCACGACGTCGGCACGGGCGGCGATGACCGCCGGCCCGATGCCGATGGCCGGCATCCCCGCCGCAAGGATCGAGGCCACGCCGCTGACCGCGTCCTCAACACCCACGCACTCCTGTGCCGACACGCCGAAATGATCCATCGCGGCCAGATAGATGTCCGGCGCGGGTTTTCCGTGGGGGATCGCCGCCGGGTCCACACAGTAATCAAACGTCAGGCCCAACCGGTTTATGATAAAGGGCGCGTTGCGGCTCGACGAGGCCAGCGCCGTGCGCACGCCCCGTTCCTTCAGCAGTACCAGCGTCTGCGGAATGCCGGGCAGGATGTTCGCCGGCGAGAGCTGTTCCTGCAGCAGCTGCTGATAGATCCGATTCTTTTCCTCCGCCGCGCGGTGAAGCTCCTCCTCGTCGGCGCGGATGCCGTAGTAGCGCGCCAGCAGCTTCATGCACTCAAACCGCGCCACGCCCTTGGTCAGCTCCTCCGCCGCGGGGGTGTGGACGATGCCCCACCGCTTTGCGAACAGGCGCTTCCACGCTTCAAAGTGAAATGTGTCGGTGCTGACGATGACGCCGTCCAGATCAAAAACGGCAACGCGAAGATGCATCTCTATCACTCCTTTGCTTCATTATAGCAATAGTTCGAGATTTTATCAATAATTTATCGATAAAAAAGCGATAAAAACCCTCATTTTTTGAAATATCCCGTTGACTTGGCACTCGGGAAAGGCTATGATTATATAGGTGAATCAAGCGGCGACATCCGCTTCGATAAAAAGGAGAAAAAACATGAATCCTGAGGCGATCTACCATCGTCCGCGCAACGAGTTCGCCTATTTTGACGAACAGGGGACCGTGACGCTGCTTCTGCGGGCCGCCTGCGGCGATCTGCGCGGGGCCGCGCTGTGCTGGTTCGACAAGTATGTGGAGGACCAGCCGCATGCCCGCACGGAGATGGAGTGCTTTCTGACAGACGATCTGTTTGCCTATTACCGCGCGCAGGTGACGCCGCCCTACCGGCGGCTGCAATACTATTTCCGCCTGGAGGACGCCGGGGGAGAGGTGTGGTATCTGGACGAGCAGGGGACGCACCGGAGCCCGGAGGGCTGCACGGAGGCGTGTTTCCAGATGCCCTATCTGAACCGGGGGGACGCCATCCGCGTGCCGGAATGGGCGGAAAGCGCGATCTTTTATCAGATCTTTCCCGATTCGTTCGCGCGCCGCGAGCCGGTCCCCACCGGAGAGACCTTCCCCGCCTGGGGAAGCGAGCCGGACATCGTCAAGCCTCTGGGCGGAAACTTTGCCGGGATGCGCGACCATCTGGATCATCTCAGCGCGCTGGGGATCAACGCGCTGTATCTGTGCCCCATCTTCCGCTCCAATACCTGCCACCGATACAACACCTACGACTATTTCTCCATCGACCCCCGCCTGGGCACCCTGGAGGACTTTTGCGCCTTTCTGGACGACTGCCACAGCCGCGGCATCCGCGTGGTGCTGGACGCGGTGTTCAACCACACCTGCGACACCTTTCCGCAGTTCCGCGATGTGATGGCCCGGGGCAGGGACTCGGAGTACTACAACTGGTACTTCATCAACCGGTATCCCTTTGCGGTGGACGGCGAATACAGCTATGAGCGGTTCGCCTTTGAGCGCCATATGCCCAAGCTGAACACCGAGGACCCGGACGTTCGGGACTATCTGCTGCGGGTGGCGCGCTATTGGACCGAAATGGGCATCGACGGCTGGCGGCTGGACGTGGCCAACGAGATCGATCTCTCTTTCTGGCGGGCCTTCCGGGCCGAGGTAAAGGGGATCAACCCCCAGGCCCTCATTCTCGGGGAGGTCTGGGGCGACGCGCAGCCCTATCTGGCGGGGGATATGTTCGACACCGTGATGAACTACCCCTTTGCGTCGCTGTGCCGCGCCTGCTTCCTTGAAAAGACGATGGACGGCGCCCGCTTCCGCCGGGAGATCGACCGCATCCTGACCCACTACCCCGCGCCCATGACCCGCTGTATGTACAATCTGCTGGGCTCCCACGACACGGCCCGCTGGCTGACCCTGGCGAAGGACCGGTTCGAGCCGGCGGCGCTGTCCGCTGTGTTCCAGTTCCTGTTCGTGGGGATGCCCGCGATCTATTACGGCGACGAGACCGGCATGACCGGCGCCGATTTTATCCAGGCGCGCCGCTGTATGTGCTTTGACCCCCCCACCGAGACGGGCAGACGGCTGCTCCGGCTGTACACGGCGCTGGCCGCACTGCGCCGGGAGCATCCCGCGCTGACGAAAGGGGATTTCCGCTGGGTGGAACCGGTGTGGGTGGAGGGGCCGCCGGCACTGGCGTTCCGGCGCTCCTGCCCGGGGGACGAACTCACCCTGGTGTGGAACAGCGGCGAGCGGCCGCTGCAATGCCGGCTGACATGGAAGGACGGGGCGGAGAAGACAGTTTCCCTCGCGCCGATGGAATATCAGATCTTTGCAAAGGATCAGGAGGTCGTATTATGAAAATCGTTGTCACCGGAGGAAACGGAAATATCGGCACGCATATCATTCGGGAACTTTTGCGCCGTGGCTATGACGACATCGTCTGCTTCGACCGCACGGAGCGCCCGGGCCATCCCGACCAGGTGCAGTGCCTTGTGGGCGACAGACACAACGAGCGCGAATACATCGAGACCATGCAGCGCCTGGCCCCCGACGTGGCCTTTGAGCTGACCTGCTTCAACGCCCAGGACGCGAAGGTGAGCGTGGAGGCCTTCCGCGGGGTGAAGCATTTCATCACCGCCTCCACCGTGTGCACCTACGGCAAGAATTTCAGCCACTTCCCCATGCGGGAGGAGGACTGGTTCGAGCCCTGCACGGAATACGGCATCAACAAGCACGCGGCGGACCTGGTCTATCTGGAGGCGTTCCGCCGGGAGGGCTTCCCCGTCACCATCATGAAGCCCTGCACGTCGTACAGCGGCATGAGCGGGATGCTGCGCAGCCTCACCACCGAACACACCTGGATCGACCGGGTCAAGAAGGGCAAGCCTATCCTGATCTGCGGCGACGGCGACATCCTGCACCAGTATATGCACACGGAGGACACCGCCCGCGGCTTTGTGGGCGTGATGGGCCGCCAGCACTGCATCGGCCAGATCTACAACCTCACCCAGACGGGCTTTACCACCTGGGCGGAATACCACCGCACCGCCATGCGCGTGCTGGGCCGGCAGGTGGAGATGGTGGGCCTGCCCCTGGCGCAGCTGATGGAGATCGACCCTCAGCGGTTCTCGCTGTGCTGCGAGATCTTCGGCCAGCACACCTATGCGTCCAACGAAAAACTGCGCCGCGACGTGCCCGAGTGGCAGCCGCAGATCACTCTGGAGGAGGGGATGCGGCGCGTGTTCGGCGAGATGGAGCAGGCCGGGCGCATCCCCGACAGCAGCCTCGAGACCTGGGAGGACGAGATCATCGCCGCGGCAAAGCGGGGCTACGCCGCCCTGCCCCGATTCCAAGCCTGACCCGCCGCGGACGCGAAAAAACAACGCAAAGGGGACCCGCTTCAGCGAAAACGCAGAAGCGGGTCCCCTTTGCGCGGCACGGCAAACGCCCCGGAGGAGGTTCCCCCGGGGCGTTCCACGTTGCTTGCGTCAATCGGAAATGGAAAGGATCACCGGCTCTTGACCGCAGGCGAGCATACCGTCCTCCACGCGGACTTCTCCGCCCAGCAGGTTCGGATATACGCCGTCGGCCAGCGGCAGCTGCACCCGGCTCTGCGCCAGGGAAAGGCTGAAAACGCCGTACAGCCGCCGGGGGCCCGCCTCGTAGCGCACCACCGCTGTGGAGCGGTCCGGCCCGACGGCCTCCAGCGAGTAAAGCCCTTCCCGCGCCGCCGGCAGCTTTTTCACCCCGGTGAGAAGGCGCAGCAGCTCGCAATACTCCTGCGCTTCCGGCGAGCAGTGCCAGTCGATCGGCTCGCGCTCGAACAAACTCGGGGTGTGGGTCGCCAGCACCTCCTGGCCGTTGTAGATCAGCCCCACGCCCTTGATGCACCAGAAGAACGCGGTCCACATCCGGCGGGCCCGCGGGTCCGTCAGGTAGGAGGCGGCCCGCCTTTGGTCGTGATTTTCCAGGAAATGCAGCTTGAGGTAGTTCGCGGGGTAGGTGCTCTCCTGGGCGATGAGCGCCTCCAGATACTGCGCTATGCTGCCTGTGCCCTCAAACACGGCCTCAAATCGGGGAAAGATATCGTAGTCGTAGGTGACGTCGAACGCGCTGTACAGCTCCCCGTCGCTGGCGCAATAAAAGCCCCGGGACCGAAGATCCCGAACAAAGCTGCCGTGGACGCTCTCCGCAAGCCAGACGGCGTCCGGCTTCACCTGCGCTACCGCCCGCCGGGCCGCGCGCCAGAACTCCACCGGCACGGCGGACGCCACGTCGCAGCGGAACCCGTCCGCGCCCAGCCGCGCCCAGCGGCACAGCGTCTCGATCTGGTACTCCCACAGCCCGGGGCGGTCATAGTCCAGGTCGATGATATCGGTCCAGGCGCCGGCCCGGTTCCCCAGTCGCCCCTCCGGCGTGCGGTAGAACCAGTCGGGATGCTCTTCAAAGAGCAGGCTGTCCCAGGCGGTGTGGTTGTACACGATGTCCATCATGCACCGCATCCCCCGGGCGTGCAGCGCCGCGCAGAGGCTTTGGAAATCCTCCATCGTGCCGTACTCCGGGGCGACGGCGCGGTAATCGCGGATGGAATAGGGCGAGCCCATCGTTCCCAGGCGGTTCACCGTTCCCACAGGGCAGATGGGCAGCAGCCAGAGGATGTCCGCCCCCAGGGCCTGAATGCGGTCCAGGTCCGCCTCCACTTCGCGAAGCGTTCCATTCGGGCCGTAGCTTCGCACATAAACACAGTAAATGGTGCTGGCGCGCAGCCAGCCCGGCGTCGTCTGCGCCATGGTCATACCACTCCTTTCAGCCTTTGGTCCCGCCGGCGGTCAACCCGCTGATGAGATACTTTTGCAGGAAGATGTACAGCAGCGCGATGGGCAGGGCGATCAGCAGCGAACCGGCCGCGAACTTTGTGAACTGCATCTGGGTGCCGCCGGTCATGCTGCCGGAGACAAACGACTGCAGGCCCACCGCCAGGGTGTTGAGCTCCGGTTCGCGGATGATGAGTTTCGCGATCACAAAGTCTTGCAGAGGGGTCATGAACGCCCACAGCGCCTGCACCGCCAGGATGGGCTTGGCCAGCGGCATCACAATGAGGAAGAAGGTGGTGAAATTGCCCGCGCCGTCCAGATACGCGGCCTCGTCCAGCTCCTTGGGGATGTTGTCCAGATACCCCTTCACCAGGTAGGTGTTGCCGGGGATGGCGCTGCCCACATAAATGGCAATGAGGTATGCGTGGGCGTGGTTCTGCACCAGACCCAGCAGGATGCCCAGCGCGTAGAAGGCGATCATCGCGGAGGTCAGCGGCAGGATCTGCAGCACCATGAAGATCAGCAGGCCGAACTTTTTGCCCCGGAAGGAGAACCGGGAATAGGCATAGGCGGTGAAGGACACCAGCGCCACCTGCAGCACCATCACGGTCAGCGAGATCTTCATCGAATTACAAAACCAGAGCAGGTAATCGCTGTCCGGGCTGGTGAACAACCAGACATAGTTGCTCAGGGACATCTCCTTGGGGATCAGCGTAGAGGAGAACATCGACTGGGACGGATTGAAGGAGGAAAAGATGATCCAGAGGATCGGATAGATGATGACGACGCAGATCACCACGAGAAAAACGTACATTCCCGTGACCCGCAGGCCCTCTTTGGCCTTGCGCGCCGTGCTGCCGCGCGTTTTTGAATTCACTGCTCGTTCCCTCCCTTGAATGCGTCGGTGCGGACGTACTGCGTCAGGGCGATCGCCATGACGATGAGCGAGACGAACACGGTGATGGCCGCGCCCATGCCGAACTCGCGGGTGACGCTTTCGGTGGTGATTTTATAGACCCACGACACCAGCAGGTCCGTTCCGCCGGTGAGCTGCCCGGCGATGACGGGGCCGCCGCTGTTGAAGAGGTAGATGATGTTGAAGTTGGAGAAGTTGAAGGTGAACTGGGTGATCAGCACGGGCGCCGTCGCGGAGAGGATCCACGGAAGGGTGATGCTGCGGAACTGCTGGACCCGGCTCGCGCCGTCCATCTGCGCCGCCTCGTAAAGGTCGCCCGGGATGGACTGCAACACACCGGTCACCATGACAAAGATGTAGGGGAAACCCAGCCACCCCTGGATCAGGATCAGAGCCAGGCGGGTGTAGGCCACCTGCGTCTTCCAGGGCAGCGCGTGCAGATTCAGAAAAGGCAGCAGCTTGTCAAAGAAGGGGATGACCTGCTGGTTCATCGCGCCGAACGAGTCGTTGAAGAACACGGCGAACATGAGGATCGAGATGAACGCGGGCACCGCCCAAGGAAGGATGATGACGGTGCGCCAGAACCGCTTGAAGCGGATCTCCTTCTGGTTGACCGTGACCGCCACCAGAATGCCCATCACGATGGTGAGCAGTGTGGCGCAGACCGTCCAGATCAGCGTCCAGGACAGGGTGTAAAGCAGCGCGTTCTTCCACGAATCCATTGTGAACATATCCGCGTAGTTTTTCAGCCCCACCCAGCTGAACAGCTTTTTGGGCGGCATATGGTTGATGTTGTAGTTGGTCATGGAGATCATCACCGTGGTGATGATCGGGAACACCACGGCCAGCGTCATCGCGATCAGGCCGGGCGCCATGATGAGATAGGGAAAGCCCCGGTTCATGACCGCCTTGTACTGATCGCGCATACTGTAAAGCGGCTCGCCCTCGTCGCGCCGGCGGCCGTTCTTGCGCGCGTCATAAATGCTGAACAGATAGATGCCTAGCCCCACGGCGATCAAGAAGAGCGAAAGCAGCCCTTCCACCAGAAAGAACAGCGAATGATCCTGCCCCGGCACCGTGCCCAGCGTGAACAGGCCCGCGATGCCGCCGCCCTGTGTGCCCCGGACCACGGTATTCATCGTCAGGCACACATAGGCCGCCAGGATTGTCAGGATCGCTCCGCCCTGCCAGTACTGCTTGTTGTAAAAGTGGCCAAAGCCCGGTATCAGCGCCAGCAGGGTGGCAATGGTCTTGTGATTCGTTTTTTTGTGGTTCATAACACCCCATCCTTAAAAAGCATACCGGAACCGCGGTTCCGGTATGCTTTGGCGATACTGTGCTCAGCTGTCGGCGTGCAGCGCGGCAATGTTGTCCTTGATCTGCTGCACCGCGGTATCCAGAGCGGTCTTCGGGTCAGCACCGGTGGCCAGCGAGCCCATGGCGGCGTGCATCGGGTCCCAGGTCTGGTTGCCCTCGATGATCTTCACCATCGGCACACCGTACTGGATCTGCTCGTTGAACGCCTTGATGGTCTCATCGGTCGCGCTGTTATCGTCCAGGTACTTCTGGTTGCAGGGGATCAGGCCGGTGGTCTCGGCAAAGGAGGCCGCGTACTGATCCTGCACAATGAAGTTCAGGAATTCGGTGGCCAGTTCCGGCTCATGGGCAAAGCCGCTCATGGCAAGGCCGGTGAAGCCGGAGTAGTTGGCGATCACGTTGCCGTTGGGCAGCTTGGGCATACGGGCCAGGCCGTAGTTGATGCCCGCCTCCTTCAGCGAGGGGAGAACGTCGGTGCCGCGCACCATCATGCCCACCTTGCCCTCGGTGAACAGACCCAGCATCAGGTCGTTGGCGGTGGTGCGGTCGCCCATGCCCTTCGGCATCAGCTCAAACAGTTCCTTCACATAGGTGGCGCCCTGCACGGCCCCCTCGTTGTTCAGACCGATGTCAGAGGGGTCGGTGTTGTTGTTGCCGTACATATAGCCACCCGCGGCCCACAGGAAACCGGCGGAATTGTAAAAGTCGCCCAGGTTGCACAAAAAGCCCAGGGAGCCGTCGCCGTTGTTATCGAACTTCGGGTCGTTGATGATCGCCATCAGGTCGTCCCAGGTGTCGGGAGGGGTGGGCACCAGATCCTTGTTGTAGATCAGCAGGTTGGTGCTCATGTACAAAGGCACCACATATGGTGCCGCCGGCCCCATCACCGCCGGAAGCAGCAGTGGACGCAGAGGCCGGTGCGGAAGGCGCCTGGGAGCAGCCCGCAAGCAGGGTCGCCATCATGGCCGCTGCAGCAAGCAATGCCACAAAACGTTTCATAGTGATACTCCTCCTTTATTTTTACCGCGGCCCGAACAGAAAGCCCGCGGTATACGATGGGCACAGGATGCGGGGCACTGCACGCCCGCATCCGCCTGACACTATTAGCCTACCAGCATTTATCGATAATGTCAATCTATTTTATCGATAATATATTCATTAAAACGTAGAAAAAAGTTATTGAAATTTGTAGATAATTATGATACAATTAAGCTGGATTCATGTAGTTGTCGTCGATTTGCCAAGGCAGGTGATCTCATGAGTGTAAAAGCGAAAGACGTGGCAGACCGCATGGGCGTGAGCGTCAGCACCATCTACAAGGCGTTCAACGGCGCGGAGGACATCAACGAGGAGACGCGCGCGGCGATCCTGGAGACCTCTGCCGAGATGGGCTACACCGGCCGGCCGCGCCAGCGGTTTTCAAAGCGGGCGTGTGTGTTCATGGGCCGCATGGAGGCGCCGCACGTCACCTATTACTTGTACGAGGTAATGATCGCGTTCAAACAGGTGGCGGAGAAATACGGGTACGAGGTGATCATCCGCAGCCTGGAGGACGAGGACAGCCTTTCCTATAATAAGATCATGGAGCAGGGTCACTTCGAAGGCGCCCTGGTGTTGGGCCCCAACGACAGCAGCTCCTTCTTTTCACAGCTGGAGCGGATCGCTTATCCCGCCGTTCTGGTGGACAACTATGTGGAGAGCAAGATGATCTCCTGCGTGACATCCGACAACCTTTTGGGCATGGGGATGGTCGTGTCGCATCTGATCCAGCTGGGCCACAAGCGGATCGGTTTCATCAACGGCGAACAGTTCAGCCACACCAGCCGCGAGCGCTTTGCCGGCTACTTGAACGCCATCACCCTCGGGGGCCTGACCTATGATCCCGCGCTTGTTATGAACGGCGATTTCAGCGAGCATTCCGGCGGCGTCTGCGCCGAAGCGCTGCTGGAAAAGGGCGTCACCGCGCTGGTGTGCGCCAGCGATCTCATGGCCATCGGCGCCATCCGCCGCCTGAAAGCCCTGGGGCTTCAGGTCCCGCGGGACATGAGCGTGACCGGGTTCGACGACATCCGCATCGCCACCTACATCTCACCGACCCTCACCACCGTGCGCATCAACATCAAGGATGTGGGCTATCGCGCGTTCATGTGTTTGAAAGACCTGATCGAATACAAAAACGCGGCGCGTGTGGTGGAAACGCCCCGCCTGATGGTGCGGGAATCCACCGCGCCGCCGCCAAACGCCTGACGCCTTTCCTGACCGGGAGCCATTTTCAACGGCTCCCGGTTTTTTCTTTTGTGCCCAAAGGAAGCGCCGTTTTTTTGCAGGATTGCATATTGACTTTTTCTCGCGACCGTGGTTAACTGTAACTATCATATTATCGATAAATTATCGATAATAAATCGCGAGAGGAGAGGATACTTTGAAACGCATACTGCCAGAACTTGACCCCTTTCGTTTGATCCAGACCTCGGTGGACCACCGGGAGAACCGCCCGACGGAAGCGGTCATGAGTCTGGGCAACGGATACATGGGCGCGCGGGGAAACTACGAAGAGGACTACACCGGTGACACGCTGAAGGGCATCTATGTGGCGGGCGTGTGGATGCCGGACAAGACCCGGGTGGGCTGGTGGAAAAACGGCTATCCGCGCTATTACGGCAAGGTGATCAACGCGCCGGATTTTCTGATGTTCCATCTGTATGTAAACGGGCGCAGGGTGGACCTGGCGCGCACCGACATCGAGACCTTCCGCCGCACGGTGGATATGCGGACCGGTGTGATGGACCGGGAAATGGTGCTGCGCACCGAGGAGGGGGGCCGGCTGCGGATCACCTCGTCCCGTTTCTTTTCCATCGACATCCGTCAGATCGCCTGCATGGAATACGCGGTGGAGGCGCTGGACGGCACCGCGTCGGTCGCGGTGGAAACAGGTCTGGACGCCAATGTCCGGAACGCCGACGCCAACTACGGCGAACAATTCTGGGACGTAAACGCGGTGGAGGCCGGCTCGCCGCTGTATCTGGAGAGCGAGACGATCGAGAATGCGTTCGGCGTGCCGCGCTTTGCCGTGGGCTTTTCCGCCCTGACCCGGTGCGCGGAGGGCGCCGTCCGCCGCGAGACGGTGCGGAGCGAGCGGGCCGTGTTCGACCGGTTTGAGGCACAGCTCGCTCCCGGCGAGGCCCTGCGCCTTGAAAAGGTCGTGAGCGTTGTCACCTCCCGGGACATGGAGCGCGGCCAACTGCGGGCAGCGGGCGCGGAAATCCTCCGCCGGGCGGCATCTGACGGGGCGGAACTGCTTCGGGCGCGGCACAGCGAGGCGTGGCGCGCCCGCTGGAAGAAATGCGATGTGGAGATCGAGGGCGACGTTGCCGCCCAGCAGGGCATCCGTTTCAACCTGTTTCAGCTGTGGAGCACATACGACGGCTCCGACGAGCGGCTCAACATCGGCCCGAAGGGATTCACCGGCGAGAAGTACGGCGGCGCGGCCTATTACGACACGGAAGGGTACTGCTTCCCCATGTTCCTGGCCACGGCCTCGCCCGAGATCGCCCTCAGCCTGCTGAAATTCCGCTTCAACATCCTGGACAAGGCAAAGGAGAACGCCGGACGGATCGGAATGCGCGGCGCGCTCTATCCCATGGTGACGTTCGACGGCGAGGAGTGTCACAACGAGTGGGAGATCACCTTTGAGGAGCTTCACCGGAACGCCGCGATGATCCACGCGATCTACAACTACACCTGCTATACCGGCGACGAGAGCTACATCCGCGATTTCGGGATTCATGTGATGGTGGAGGTGGCGCGCTTCTGGGCGTGCCGCGCCAGCTACAACCCGCGGAAGGACTGCTATATGCTGCTGGGCGTGACCGGCCCCAACGAATACGACAACAACGTCAACAACAACTTCCTCACCAACTATATGGCGAAATGGTGCATCGAGTACGCGCTGGAATATGTGGAGAAGTTTGCCTATCCGCTGCCCGCCGAGGAGGCGCGGCACTGGCGGGAAGTTGCCGAAAAGATGTATCTGAACTACGACGAAGAGACGAAGCTGTTCATGCAGCAGGACGGTTTCATGGACAAGGAGCTCGTGCCCGCCTCCCGGATCCCCGAAGAGGAACTGCCGCTGTGCAAGCACTGGTCGTGGGACCGCATCCTGCGCTCCTGCTTCATCAAACAGGCCGACGTGGTGCTGGCGTTCTACTATTTCCCTCACCGGTTCACGCTGGAGCAAAAGCAGGCAAACTTCCGTTTTTACGAGCCCTTCACCGTCCACGAATCCTCGCTGTCGCCCAGTATGTACAGCACCGTGGCCTCCGCGTGCGGGTTTGCCGATGACGCTTACAGGCTGTACCAGCGAGCGGCGCGCCTTGATCTGGACAACTTCAACGCCGACACCGAGGACGGCCTGCACATCACCAGCATGGCGGGTTCATGGATCGCCCTCGCCCACGGCTTCGCGGGGATGGACTACCAGCGCGGCGTGCTCGCTTTCGCCCCGCGCTGCCCGCAGCACTGGAAGCAGCTGAAGATGCGCCTGGTGTACCGGGGCCGGCTGCTGGAGATCCGCTTCAATGCCCGGGCCTTCCACTGCGAACTGCTGGAGGGCGAACCCCTCGAGATCGAGGTGGACGGCGTTTCGCACAAGGTGGAGACCATTCTTGACTGCCCCCTGGGCTGAGAAGTTCACTGGCTATGGCCAGAGCTGCGGCCCAAAGCGGCTTCAGATCTCGCTGCCTGTCCCGGTCCGCACAGGCCGGCGGAGGGCCGTCCTCTGTCTGTTCCGGCGGAGCGGTGCGCATTGCTGCGCACCGCTCCGCTTTTTTGCCGCACGGCCCCGCCGGCCGGCCAGCGCACACAAGGCGGCGGGCGGGGAGGGGGCGGGCCTGCGCCCCGCAAGGCCGCCCGGCCTTATGTTTTCCGGCGTTTGTGTCGATAGAAAAAGCAGAAGCGCCTGTTTGCCCCCGCCGCGCGAAGACGGGGCTGCCGGCGCGGACTCTCGCGGCTCGCCGCGCAAAGGGGAGAACAGAGAATGGACGGCATCGGCACGACCCATTATCCCCGCGCCGCCTTTGGGCAGAGGGACTTTTTGGACCTCTCCCCCGAGATCCGGAAGGTCCCTGCGGGCTCCGTGGATGGGGACGCCTTCGTCCGCGCGGCGCCCGCGTACAGGGACACGGAGGCCACCGCGGCGCTCCGGGCCTACCTGGAGGGCGACCGGCCGGCGCAGGCAAGCCCGATGGAGCGCTGCGTCGACCGGTTCCTGGACGGGCAGCTGTCGAAGGAGGAACTGCGGGCGGAATACGAGCGGCTGCTGAAGCAGGAGCTCTTCGGCACGATGCCGGATCCCGCCGCCCCCCTGTCCGACTGGCAGAAGGAGACCGCGACGGACTTTTACAGCGCCTTCCGCCGGCAGATCCTGCAGGCCGCGGCGGCCCGCAACAACGCCGAGGGGGCCCGCTATCTCACCGGGGAGATGGACCCGCAGCGCAGCTGGAGCTATTACGATTCCCACTGGTACTACGCCAGCGAGGCGGCGATCTCCGCCATCACCGCCGGCGCGCAGAGCGTGGCCGGGGAGCACGGCTCCTCCTTCACGGCGCCCGACTACCTGGCGCAGGGCGCCACCGACTGCTACAACTTCAACACCGCCCTGCGCGGCGACCCGTTCGTGGCTTTCGACGGCCGCTGCGTCACCGACCCCGACGCGGTGCCGCCCCAGGGCTTCAGGTGGTTTTTTGAGCAGGGCGGGGACGCCCGCAGCGCCACCGTCCGGATGGACTCGCTCACCATCACCGATGAGGGCGGCGGCGAGACCGTCCTGCGCTACGCCGACGCCGCCTTCGACCCGACCGACCCCTCCCGGGCGCGGACGTGGGTCTCCTGCACCGACGAGGACGGCACGAGCCACTGGCTCAGCGCCCGGTTCCGCTTTTGCGACGCGATCCGCACGGTGGCGGACCTGGTGTCCTTCTCCGAAAAGGACACGCCCGGAGCCACGCTGCTGAACCGCTTTTTGGCCAACCTGCCGGCCCGCCCCGGGCGGCAGCCCGTTTTCACGCCGCCGGCGGGCCCGGGCCTGGACCGGCGGGTCTGACCCGCCGCGCGGGCGGGGGCGGCCACCTTATGCCGCCACATCGAAAAAGGGGGGAGCCGGGCGTTTGCCCGGCTCCCCCCTTTTTTCTTTGCCGCGCCGCACTTTACAGCAGCGTTTTCACCATGATGATGCCGTGGTAGTTCTCCCCGTAGCAGTTGGGCAGAAATCCGGCGGGCACAAAGCCGATGGACCGGAAATAGTCGAAATGCGCCCGCCCGTTGGAGCGCAGCGTCCGCAGTTCTTCCCCGTAGTCGGTGATGGGCCGGCCGTGGCAGGACATCCCGGTGGAGCCGATGACATACTTCAGGTTCCGCAGCCCCCTTTGCCGGGCGTACTGCTCCGCCTGCCGCAGCAGCGGCTCCAGCTGGCCCTCCATCACAAAGGCGCCGTCCTCGTCATAGCCCAGGTTCTCGATGGTCATCGTGGAATAGCCCTCGAACTCGGCGCACAGCACCCAGCCCTTAGGCGCGCCGTCCTGCTCCATATACCAGCCCACCAGCCTTGCCAGCAGGCCCACGTCCTGCAGCTGGCTGCTGGCGCCCTCAAGATCCCACCAGTCCGGTTTGACGGTGGACATCAGCGCCGCCACCGCCCCCGCATTGGACGGCTCGATGCGATGGATCTCCATGCTCCGCACTCCTTTCCTGTTTCCCGGTCCGCTCTCCCCGCACGTCACAGCGCCGCCTGGGCCGAGAGCACGCTCTGGGCCAGCAGCGCCGCGCCGTACACCGGCGTGCGCTCGTCGGGGTAAAAGCAGGCGTTGTGCCAGGAGTAGAGCGGCCGGCCCGGCGCGCCTGACCCCAGGAAATAAAAGAAGGTGGGCACATACTGCCCGTAGACGGAAAAATCCTCCGATGCCAGGTTCACCGGCGGCACCGCCACCGCCGCCTCGCCCAGCGACGCCCGGGTGGCGGCGAGGGCGATCTCGTACATCTCCCGGCCGTTGTCCACCCCTGGCACGATGGGGTGCAGGTCCAGTTCCAGCCGGCACTCGTAGGCCTCCGCCGTGCCCCGGGCGATCTGCTCGAAGCGCCGCAGCACCCGCTTGCGCACCGCCTCGTCCAGGGTGCGGATGTTGCCCGAGAGCAGCACGTCGTCCACCACCAGGTTGCGGGGCGTGCCCGCGTGCACCTGGCAGATGGACACCACCGCCGACTCCAGCGGCCCCACGTTGCGGCTGGTGATGGTCTGCGCCGACTGGATGAAAGCCGCCGCCGCCACGATGGGGTCGATGTTCTTCTGGGGCATGCTGCTGTGCCCGCTGCGGCCGATGAAGCGCATCTCAAACACATCCTTGAAACTCATCAGGATGCCCTCCTTCACGCCCACGGCGCCCACCGGCAGCTCCGGATAGTTGTGCAGGCCGAACATGGCCCGGGGGTGGATGGCGTCGAACAGGCGGCAGTCCTCCGTCAGGTACCGCGCCCCGGACAGCGCCTCCTCCGCGGGCTGGAACACAAAGTACACGTCCCCCCGCAGCTGCTCCCGCGCTTTGCACAGCGCCATGGCGGCCCCCAGCAGGCTCACCGTGTGGATGTCGTGCCCGCAGGCGTGCATCTTGCCCTCCCACACCGAGCGGTCCGGCCGGTCCACCGCCTCGTGCTGGGGAATGGCGTCGATGTCCGCCCGCAGGGCCACGGCGGGTCCGCTGCCCCCCGCCAGGCGGGCCACGGCGCCGGTTTTCGCGCCGATGTCCAGGATCTCCACCCCCGGCAGCTGCCCCAGCGCCGAGAGGATGTGCTGTGTGGTGCGCGTCTCCTCCCAGCTGAGTTCCGGGTGGCTGTGCAGATCCGACAAAAGCCGGTGCAGCTGCTCGCCGAACGCCTCGCCGCACCAGGCCGGTGTGATGACCATAGCGATCCTCCTTTTTTGTGCTTTGGCCCCGGCCCGCCGGGCGGGCGGCGCCAAACGCCTTGTTGAAGCGATTACATTGTACGAGCATCGCCCCGTTTTTTCAAGCGCGAAAGGGGGCAAAACCGCCCGGACGTCCAAAATTTTATGACAAAAAACCCCCTGAAACTTTATGGAAACTTACCATTGCGTTTTGACAGGCAACCTGTTATCCTTGTGTGTAGAAAAACGTTTACAATGGATGAGAGGCGCAGTCTGGAACCGCGGCGCGCACCCCGCGCCCGAGAACTGAAAGCTTCGGCTTTGTGAGGAGGGCGACCTTTTGGCAGGGCAGAAGGCGTATTACGCCACCATCAAGGATGTGGCCAGGCTGGCCCGTACTTCCACCGCGACCGTGTCGTATGTGCTCAACGGCAGCACGGACCGGGTGATGAGCCCCGAGCTGCGCCAGCGCGTGCTGGACGCGGCCCAGACATTACATTACAGAAAGAGCGCGGTGGCCTCCAGCCTGCGCGCGAAACAGCGGGGCCTCATCTCCGTGCTGATCCCGCAGTTCAGCAACATCTACTTCACCCGCGCCTGCGAGAGCGTGGAGGACGTGGTGTTCGCCAATGATTTTACGCCCATGATCTGCGACACCCGCGAGGACCCCGAGCGGGAGCGCCGGCTGCTGGAAAACGCCATCGCGCAGCGGATGGACGGGGTGATCCTGGGGCCCACCAACGCGGGCTGGGAAAACACCGACATGCTGCGCCGGATGAACATCCCCTATGTGGTGATCGGGCGCGAGATCGCCCCCCACAAGGCCGGGGAGAGCAACGACTCCTACTTCGCCGGCGATGACAGCTACCAGGCCGGCTTTCTGGCCGGGCAGTGCCTGGCGCAAAACGGCCACAAGCACATCGGCGTGGTGGAGTGGAACGGCCAGGTGTCCAGCGCGGTGGAGCGCGACCTGGGGTTCTACGACGCCGTGCGCGAACAGATGGAGCAGGGCGGTTCCATGGAGGTGGAGTCCTCCGGCGACCTGAGCATCGAGGAGGGCTATCGGCTCACCAAGGCGCTGCTGCAGCGCGCGCGGCCCACGGCGCTCTTCTTTGGCTATCACCGGCACGCCCAGGGCGGGGTGCAGTACCTGTCGGAGGCGGGCTATTCCATCCCGGAGGACATCTCGGTGATCATGGTGGGAACGCCCGCCTGGGCGAACCTGTCCAACCCGGCCATCCACCGGGTGTACCAGCACGAGGAGTGGGTGGGCACCACGGCGGGGCGCATCCTGATGGCCCAGATCAAGGGCGAGGTGAGCCCCCTTCTGCGCGAAAAGCGCCACGTCTGCCCCTGCACCCTGATCAAGGGCACCAGCGTGAAGGACCTGACCTGCACATGATTTATCTCCCGCGCATCCCATCGGCCTTATCCCTTTGCGAACCCCGCAGGACGATAAGGCCGATGCTAATGCATAAAATTGTAATCGTTTACTAAAATGGTGTTGCAGCCCTCTGTTTAAGCGGACTGCGGGGCACTGAAAAAAGCGGGAAATTTACAAGAAAAGCACCG
This sequence comes from Candidatus Allofournierella merdavium, assembly GCA_019118765.1. Classification (GTDB taxonomy): domain Bacteria; phylum Bacillota; class Clostridia; order Oscillospirales; family Ruminococcaceae; genus Allofournierella_A; species Allofournierella_A merdavium. Next base: position 75,227 of record DWYI01000004.1, read on the forward strand.
TAAAACTGCGAGCGCACGGGGCGGGCCGGTGAAAACAGCGAAAAAACCGGAAGCCGCGTGCACTTCCGCCCGAAAAACAGGCGAAGGATCGGCAATTTTGTAAACGTTTACATTTGTGGCGAGGTTCCCGTCGAACCCTGTCCGGTCCAACGGCGGGCGGGGCAGGGAGCACACGCCAGCGTGAACGCTTGCTTTTGTCACAAACAGACCACACCGGGAAAGGGGGGAGCGATCCACCGCGAAGCTCTGACGACCGACCAAACGGCGCCCGCCGTCACCGGCGGGCATCCCGCCGACGGGAACGCAGCGTGCGGCTGGGTCCCCGGGGGATATGACCATTCGTCGACGCTTGAACAACGTAGGAAGAAGGAGGGTTTACCAATGCAAGATCTGAATCTCGGCAACGCGAAAGTGGCACCGGACCTGCTGCCCACCAAACCGGGCGAGCGCAACTGGGGCATTTACAGTTATTTTGCACTGTGGATCGGCATGGACATCGGCATCCCCACCTACTATCTGGCCTCCAGCCTGATCGTGGGCGGCATGGACCTGAAGTGGGCCATGATCAACATTCTCCTGGCAAACGTCATCATCGCGTTCCCAATCCTGGCCAACGGCCACGCGGGCGCGAAGTACGGCATCCCTTCCACGATCTACTGGCGCAGCGCCTTCGGCTTTAACGGCGCCAGCATCGCCGCCATCCTGCGCGGCGTGGTGGCCGCGGGCTGGTGCGGCATCCAGTTCTGGATCGGCGGCAGCGCGCTGAACACCGTGCTGGGCCTGCTGTTCCCCGCCTGGGCCGCCTGGGCACCGGGCAAATGGGTGTGCTTCGGCGTGTTCCTGGTTTTGAACATCTTTATCCTCGTCAAGGGCATGGGCGCCATTCAGAAGATGGAACACTGGTGCGCGCCGATGCTGATCATCTGGATGATCGTGCTGCTGGTGTGGGCACGCACCTCCGCCGGCAGCTGGGGCCCGCTGGTGCGCCAGGAGAACACCTTCGCCACCACCACCGAGTTCCTCACCTTCTTTATCGTGGGCCTCAACTCCAACATCAGCTACTGGGGCTCCATGCCGCTGACCGTCACCGACCTGACCAAGGTCGCCAAGGATCAGAAGTCCCACATGGTAGGGCAGTTCGTGGGCATTCCCACCGGCATCGTGGGCCTGGCCCTGGTGGGCTCGCTGGTGACCAGCTGCACCGTGGTGATGTTCGGCGAGGCCATCTGGGACCCCGTCGCCCTCACCGGCATGATCGACAACGTGCCCCTGGTCATCGGCATGATGGCCTTCCTGATGATCGCCACCCTCACCACCAACATCGCCGCCAACGCGCTGACGCCGGCGGTGGCCATCGTTCACCTCACCGGCGGCAAGATCAACTTCAAGTGGGCCGCCATCGTGCTGGGCGTGGTGGGCGTTCTGATGCGGCCGTGGGTGCTCATCAACGACATGGGCGTGTACATGAACTTCTTCCTGAACGGCGGCGGCGCCCTGCTGGGGCCCATCATCGGCATCACCATCTGCCACTACTTCTTCGTGTGCCACACCGAGCTGAACCTGCGCAGCCTGTATGTGCCGGAGGACGAATCCCTCTACACCAACCTCAAGAAATTCAACGCCCCCGCCTACATCTTCTGCTTTGTCACCGCGGCGGTGCTGGTGGCGCTGTCCTTCCTGCTGCCCTCCGGCTGGTCCCAGACCGTCTGCACCCTGGGCTGCACCCATCAGTTCTCGATGATCGGCATGGCCGTGATCATCGCCCTGCTGGGCCTGCTGATGTATCTGAACCGCAAGGGCGGCGTGAACCCCATCAGCATCATCGCCATCGCGCTGAGCTTTTTGGTGATCTTCCTGGGCCTGTGGGTGCCCGCGCTGCACTGGCTGTATGACGCCTCCATCATCGTGGGCACGGTGGTGGGCATGGCGCTGTACTACCTGCTGATGAAGCTGGGCGACAGCGGCTACATGGCGGCCAAGAAGGCGGAGCATCTGACGGCGCTGCAGGCGGAGACCGCCGCGAAGGAGGCCTGAGAGATGAAACAGGTTACCATCGGCCTGATCCAGCTGGAAAACCGGCTGGGCGACAAGGAATACAACCTGGCCCTCGCGCAGCGGAAGGTGCGGGAGGTGGCCGCAAAGGGGGCGAAGATCGTCTGCCTGCCGGAACTGTTCGTGACGGGCTACAACCTGGACGTGTTCGGCGACGGGCTCTACGATCTGGCCGAGGGCCTCTCCGGCCCCACCATCCTGGCCATGCGGAGCCTGGCGAAGGAGCTGGGGGTCTACATCATCGCCCCCCTCGCCCTGCAGGTGTACACCACCCGGCCGCTGAACAACGCGGCGGTGCTGATCGACGACCGGGGCGAGGTGCAGGGGGTGTACTCCAAGAACCACCTGTTCGGCGACGAGTGCCGCTACTTCACCCGCACGGGGGAGTACCCGGTGTTCGACACCAAGTACGGCCGCATCGGCATGATCATCTGCGCGGACAACAACCACCCCGAGCCCGCCCGCATCCTGGCGCTCAAGGGCGCCGAGATCATCTTCATGCCGGCGGCGTGGCGGGTGCAGGAAGCCGACATCTGGCCCCTGCTGATCCGCACCCACGCCCTTGAGAACAACGTGTTCCTGGCGGTGAGCAACACCTATTGCAGGATGGACGATCTGTTCCTGTTCGGTCACAGCATGGTGGCCGGGCCCCGGGGGCAGATCCTGGAGGAGCTGACCCAGGAGGCGGGCGGCGAGATCGTGCAGACCCTGGACCTGGACGAGATCGCCCGGTGCCGGGCCACCATGCCCAGCCTGAAGGACCGCCACCCGGAGGACTACGGCGTGTTCTGCGCGCCGCGCAAAGACCAGTACTGAAACCCGCGGCGCGGACCCGGGGCCCCGGCGGGCCCCGGCCGCCGCGGCCGGCAGGATCCTGAAACGGGGTCGTCCCGCATAAAATAAAACGTTTAGGAGGAGAGCAGATTGAAAAAGATCGTGATCGCCCTGGGCGGCAACGCGTTGGGCAATACCCCCGCGGAACAGCTGGAACTGGTGCGCCAGACCGCCAAACCCATCGTGGACCTCATCGAGGCGGGCAACCAGGTCATCATCGCCCACGGCAACGGCCC
>DWYI01000005.1 GCA_019118765.1 Candidatus Allofournierella merdavium
TGCCCTTGCCGTCGGAGTCGAACTGGCTGAACACCAGGTTCCAGACCTCCATATAGCGGTCGCAGTCGCAGCCCACCTTGCAGGTGGGCTTGCCGCAGCCGTGCTCGGGGCCACGGTCAAAGTAGATCTCGGAGCAGGGGCCGCAGGGGCCGGAGCCGTGCTCCCAGAAGTTGTCCTCCTTGCCGAAGCGGACCATATGGTCCTCCGGAACGCCCACCTCTTTGGTCCAGATGTCCCAGGCCTCGTCGTCGTCCTGGTAGACCGAGATGTACAGCAGGTCGGCGGGGATCTCCAGCACGCCGGTCAAGAACTCCCAGGCCCAGTGGATCGCCTCGGTCTTGAAGTAATCCTGGAAGCTGAAGTTGCCCAGCATCTCAAAGTAGGTGCCGTGACGGGCGGTGATGCCCACCCGCTCGATGTCCGGGGTGCGGATGCACTTCTGGCAGGTGGTCACCCGGTGGCGGGGCGGCTCCTCCTGGCCCAGGAACCACTTTTTCATGGGGGCCATGCCGCTGTTGATCAGCAGCAGGCTGTTGTCGTTCTTGGGCACCAGCGGAAAGCTGCCCAGGCGCAGGTGGCCCTTGCTCTCAAAGAAAGAGAGGTACTTTTCCCGCAATTCATTCAGACCGGTCCATTGCATCGTTACAAATCTCCTCTTTATGAATTTGGATTCAGTCGGACGGCACAGCGAAAAAACAGCCTCCGCCCCCTTTGCAGGGACGAAGGCCGAAACGCTCCGTGGTACCACCCAGATTGCGGCCCCGAAGGAGCCGCCGCTTTTGCGCCCGTTAACGCCGTGCCTACGCCCGGCTCGTCACCGGGGGCTCAAGGGTGGCTTGTGTCGCGCTTTTGGCCGGGACCTTTCACCAGCCGGTCCCCTCTCTGTATGCCCCGCACGCCGTTGGCCCTATCGCAGCCATTTTGCTTGTTTTACGTTGCAATTATACCGCCCTCACGCGTTGTTGTCAACACCGTTTTCCGCCTGGGAGGCCGCTGTTTCGGCATTTTCCAGCGCCGTGTACTCCCCCGGCTCCAACCAGTAGAGCGCTTCGCAGATCTGCGCGAAGATTTCGCCGCAGCTGACCGCCGGTTCGGGCACGCCGTCCTGCATGACCACAATGGTGTAGCGGGGCTGCTCCGCCGGCCAGAAGCCGGCGAACCAGTAGTTCATCAGCTCCTCGCCCGCCTCGTTGTAGGTGCCGGTCTGGGCGGTGCCGGTCTTGCCCGCCGCCCGGCCGTGCTGGGGTTGGGCGTCCTTTCCCAGGCCGTTCTCCACCACGCTCTCCAGCATCCCGCACAGGATGTCCGCGTTCTCCTGACCCATCACCCGCCGGCTCTCGGGTGCATAGAGAGACTGCACCGCGGCGCCGGTGTTCTCATCGATCACCGCTTCCAGAAAGCTGGGGGTTCGCCATACCCCTCCCGCCGCGATGGCATTGAAGGCCCCCGCCACCTGCACCGGCGTGGCCAGCAGTTCCCCCTGGCCAAAACTGAGGCTGGCCAGCTGGCCCAGGTCCTCCAGGCGGTCGGCGTCCGGCAGGTTGCCCTCCGCGCTTTGCAGCCCGCCCGCGAGATACACCGCATCCCCGAAGCCGAAGTCCGCGGCGGCCTCGTTCACCGCGTCCCCACCCAGCTTGAGCCCCAGTTCGATAAAGAAGCAGTTGCAGCTTTTTTCCAGGGCGCTGGTCAGGTTCATCCGTCCGTGAGCCCGGCTGAGGGCGCAGCGGTAGACATGGCCGTTCAGGTCCACCGAGCCCTCACAGTCATAGGTGTACCAGTCCCAGGTCTTTTCCAGTGCGGCGGCCGCCAGCACCGGCTTGAACACCGACCCCACATTGTACTGGCACAGCACCCGGTTGAGCAGCGAGGTATCCTGGGCCTGGATGCTCTTTTCCACCGCCGTGGGGTCGAACTCCGGCACGCTCACGCTCGCGCGCACCCGGGCGCTGTCCACCTCCAGCACCAGGATGCAGCCCCGGGTCATATTCTTTTGCGCCACCCCTTCGCAGGCGCGCTGGATGGTCTCATCCAGGGTCAGCATGACCCCGTCCGCCTGGCCCTGCCGGGTGACGAGCTGCGGCTCGCTGCCCTGCACAAGATTGCCCTGGGCGGTGGTGACGCACTGGACGCTCTGCAGGGTGCGCTGGCTGCCCAGCACGTCATCAAAGGCCAGTTCCAGCCCGCTTACCCCCTCGCCTTCTCCATTCACATAACCCACCAGATGCGGCGCCAGAGGGACGGGAAAGTATCGTCCCGGAACGGCATAGGTGTAGATGCCCTGGTCGGTGAGGTCCTGCCCCACCTGCACAAGAAAGGGCTCATTGGAATTGCGCCGGCTGTACAGCAGCGATTGCTGCGCGTAGGGCACATAGTTGAACAGCCGGGAATAACTGCTCTCACCGGGTATGGAAAGGGCATAGTATTCCACCCCGTAGGCGGTGAGGTTTCGTCCCTTGCAATCATAAAGATTCCCCCGGGAATACGCCAGCGGCAGGGTCGTCACCGTCTGGGCCTGGGCGGTGTCGGCATACTCCCTGTTCTGAGCCAGCACGAACAGCCGCCCCAGCACTATGCTGAACGCTGCCAGCAGCGCGCCAAACAGCGTCACAAGACGTCTTGTGGTCAAATCGCAGCGCCTCCTGTCCCGCGGGGCTCCTTTTGCTGCCCCGTTTTACAAACAGTATGGCCCCGTGCGCGCTGTTTGAAACACGCGCTGCGCGGCCTGTTTCAGCAACAGGACACAACACATTCCCGCGTTTGCCGTTTCGCGGGTACACCTCTGCCCAAAAGCCTTCATTCAGCAGCATATATCCACGGCCTAATCCCTATGCTGCATTTCCTTGCTTTCTTGCGGCTCTTTGCATTCGTACCGGCCGTTTTTTCTCTGTGCGCAGTGTGCCTTGTAATTTCAATCCTTGGGCAGGCGAACAACGCTCAGTTGTCGTAAAGCAACATAACAGTAAAGGCTAATGACAGTCAACACTATTCCAGAATATAATTTTATTTCCATATTGACTTTAATATTATTTATGATATATTAAATATAGTTAAAGTAAATGAGAAAGGGGAATTGATTTGGAGATAGATAAAATCCCTCAATGGATACTTGCATTAGAGCCAGAGGACGCAAACTTTTTAAAGAGCTTTGTCTTGAAATCAGGTTCGTTGAAAGAAATCGCACATTTATACGAGGTTTCTTATCCAACAGTCAGACTTAGGCTGGATAAACTCATTCAAAAAATTGAATTGAGCGACCAAAAAGAGGAAGAACCATTTTCAGCCTTTATCAAAGGATTAGCCGTTGACTCCCGGATTGATTTGGAAACAGCAAAAATCATTATCGAAAAATATAAACAGGAGAAGGAGAAAACATCATGAATACAGCTATCACATTCATCATTGCGATTGTTATTACTGCGTTTCATGTCTGGCTGTGCCGAAGAAGTCCTGGATTTTGGTATTTGGGTGGCATTATTCCCTTTTTGTGGATTGTATTACTCGTATTTTTGTTTTTTAACGGGAAAATAAGTTGGGAAGAAGATTGGAAAATGATTGTTTTCCCGACCCTTATTTTTTTCTTGTTTTGGATTCAAGGACATCAGGCAGCAAAGAAAAGAGAGATTAAAAAAATGAACGCAAAAGACTTGTAACTACACGGAAGGAGGATTGACCATGAAATCATTGATTGTTTTAGTCATAACGTTTGCTATATTGGCAACACAATTTTATTGGGGCGTACGAAAAAAGAAAATTCTAGGCGCGATTATTCCTCTTGCCATGACTGCGCTATTTATTACTATAAGTTTTTTGGGCAAAACGACAGCGTATGCCATCACAGGAATTATTTGTGTGGTAGCCATTATTATCGTGTGGTTCATTGGATATTATAAATCCGTGAAATATGAAAAATCTGAAATTGATAAAATGAAAGTAAAGGATATTCAATAAAAAGCAACGCGCAGGATTTGAAACGACATCTTTTGTTGTACCATTTCAAAGCACAAAAAGGCCGGCACTCACAGCAACTGTGAGTGCCGGCCTCTGTTATCCTGTCATGCACTTTGTTTGACAGCGCAGGTCAGACGCAGATTCGCACTCGCCCGCGCGGAAAGCCGGTGCTTTCAGGAGGTCACGGCATTGATGATCAATACATGCCGCCCATGCCCATGTCGGGCGCGGGGGCCGCGGGAGCGGGCTGCTCCGGCTCGTCGGCCACCAGGCTCTCGGTGGTCAACACCATGCTGGCCACGCTGGCGGCGTTCTCCAGAGCGGAACGGGTCACCTTGGTGGGATCCACGATGCCGGCCTCGATCATGTCGCAGTAGACTTCCTTCTGGGCGTCGAAGCCGTAGTTGATCTTGCCGGCGCTGAGGATCTTGTCGATGATGACGCTGCCCTCCAGGCCGGCGTTCTTGGCGATCTGACGCAGAGGAGCCTCCAGGGCTTTCAGCACGATCTTGGCGCCGGTGCGCTCGTCGCCCTCCAGGGTCTCGCAGACCTTGGAAACAGCGGGGATGGCATTGATGGGGGCGGTGCCGCCGCCGGCCACGATGCCCTCTTCCACAGCCGCCTTGGTGGCGTTCAGGGCGTCCTCGATGCGCAGCTTCTTGTCCTTCATCTCCACTTCGGTGGCAGCGCCGACCTTGATGACGGCCACGCCGCCGGCCAGCTTGGCCAGGCGCTCCTGCAGCTTCTCCTTGTCGAAGTCGCTGGTGGCAACTTCCATCTGGGCGCGGATCTGAGCCACGCGGTCCTTGATGGCCTGCTTGTCGCCAAAGCCGTCCACAATGGTGGTGGTCTCCTTGGTGACCTTCACCTGGCGGGCACGGCCCAGCATATCCACGGTGGCGTCCTTCAGCTCATAGCCCAGTTCCTCGCTGATGACCTGGCCGCCGGTGAGGATGGCGATATCCTGCAGCATCTCCTTGCGGCGGTCGCCGAAGCCGGGAGCCTTGACGGCCACGCAGGTGAAGGTACCGCGCAGGCGGTTGACGATCAGGGTGGACAGAGCCTCGCCCTCAATGTCCTCGGCGATGATGACCAGCTTCTTGCCGCTCTGAACGATCTGCTCCAGCAAGGGCAGCAGGTCCTGAATGACGCTGATCTTCTTGTCGGTGATCAGGATGTAGGCGTCGTCGATGACCGCCTCCATCTTCTCGGTGTCGGTGACCATGTAGGGGGTGATGTAGCCGCGGTCGAACTGCATGCCCTCCACGACCTCGGAGTAGGTCTCGGCGGTCTTGCTCTCCTCGATGGTGATCACGCCGTCGGCGCTGACCTTCTCCATCGCCTCGGCGATCAACTCGCCCACGGTGGCGTCGCCGGCGGAGACGGTGGCCACACGGGCGATGTCCTTGGAGCCGTTGACCTTCTTGCTGTTGGTGGCAAAGGCCTCCACGGCGGCCTTGACGGCCTTCTGCATACCGCGCTTCACATCCATGGGATTGGCACCGGCAGCCACGTTCTTCATGCCCTCGCTCACCAGAGCCTGGGCCAGAACGGTGGCGGTGGTGGTGCCGTCGCCGGCGGCGTCGTTGGTCTTGGTGGCCACTTCGCGCACCAGCTGAGCGCCCATATTTTCAAAGGCATTCTTCAGTTCGATCTCCTTGGCGATGGTCACACCGTCGTTGGTGATCACGGGGCTGCCGAACTTCTTGCCCAGCACCACGTTGCGGCCCTTGGGGCCCAGGGTGATCTTAACGGTATCCGCCAGGGTATCAATGCCGGCGCTCAGGGCCTTGCGAGCCTCTTCGCCGTGCAGGATCTGTTTAGCCATAATCATCTATCTCCTTTTCGTTCGATTCTTACGAAAGAATTACTCTTCCACGATGGCAAGAATATCGCTCTGCCGCACGATGGTGCACTCCTCGCCGTCCACCTTGACCTCGGTGCCGGAATACTTGCTGGTGAGCACCTTGTCGCCCACCTTGACGAGCATCTGCACTTCCTTGCCGTCCACCATACCGCCGGGGCCCACTGCCAGCACAACGGCCACCTGGGGTTTCTCTTTGGCGGAGCCGGCCAGAATGATGCCGCTCTTGGTGGTTTCTTCGGCTTCCACGGTCTTGATCACAACGCGATCAGCCAAGGGTTTGATCTGCATAAGAATGCCTCCTGTTCGAACTATAAAATAATTTGCATTACTAAAACTTGTTTAGCACTCATTGTCCCCGAGTGCTAATATATATTTTATCCACTTGCATAACAAAAATCAAGAGGGAAAATTAAAAAATTTTTGTGAACATACGATTTTGATATTTTCCCCGCGCAACCTTCGCCGACAAAAACAACCGCCCTTTGCCGGGCGGTTGTTTTTGTCGGCAGACTCCCAGTCAGAACATATCAGTCTCCGGCAGGCAGGATGATCCGGGCGGCAAGGGGGCACACCCGGGCCGACACGCCCATGCGCTCCTCGCACTCCCCGTCCTCGGTGACGACAATGGGCCGTCCGTCCAGCACCTCCACCTGCACACTGCGCACCCTGCGGAAAAGCGCGATCTTTTGGAACGACGGGGCCACCTGCCCATTTTGGATGTGCGCCCCTTTTTTGTAGTCGCCGATGACCCGCGCCACCGCCAGCCGTCCGATCTTGCGGATGAGCACAAGATCCAGCAGGCCATCCTGCATATCCGCCTCGGGCGCCGCAACGTAGCCGCCGCCGTAGGCCTTTCCGTTGCAGATGGCCAGCATCAGGAAGTTGCCGGTGATGACCTCGTCGTCCGCCTGTACCCGCAACCGATGTCCCAGCGGCCCGCAGATCGCCTGTACGATGGACAGATTATAGGACATCGTACCGCCGCAGAAAGGCAGACGGCGAAATTTCGGGATGCCATAGGCGACCTGCGCGTCCAGCCCGGCGGAGCAGATGGTGGTGGCGATCCCCTTTTCCGTCTGGATCAGGTCGATGTCCATCACCGTCCCGCGCATCATCCGCTCCAGGTCCAAAAACGGCTCCCGCTCGCCGAAATTCCGCACAAAATCATTGCCGCTGCCGCAGGGAATACAGCCCACCGCCGCATTGCCGTAGCCATAGGCGCCCCGGATCACCTCGTTGAAGGTGCCGTCGCCCCCGCAGGCGTACAAGCGCACATCCCCCGGCGCCCGCGCCTGCTCTTCGGCAAGCTTTTTGGCGTGGCCGGCATACTCTGTGAGCAGGATCTCGCAGTCGATCCCCATTTTTTCGGCTGCCGAAGTGATCTGCGGCACCAGCGTGCCGCTGGGGTCCGCTTTGCCGGAAACCGGGTTGACGATGAATACATACCGCATTTTCTGCGTCTCCTCACATCAATATTTAGCCGCGTGCGCGCCTCACGGCAGCACACAACACCCGGAAGCCGATCTCGCCTGCATGAAGGCCTCGATCTCCTCCACGGTTTTGGGAATGGACGCCGTCAGCACCTCACAGCCGTCACGGGTGACCAGAAGGGTGTCCTCGATGCGTATGCCCAGCTGCAGCTCGTCGAAATAGAGCCCCGGCTCCAGGGTGAACATCATATTTTCCTCCAGCGGCGCGTTGTCGTCGCCCACGTCGTGCGTATACAGGCCAATGTAATGACCCGATCCGTGAAAATAGTATTTTGCGATCTCCTCCGGCCGCTCGATCATGCCGATGCGGACCAGTTCCCGAGCCATCACCTCCCGGCTGATGCCGGCCAGTTCGTTTTTGGGCTGGCCGGGGCGGGCTGCGGCGATGGCGGCCTCCAGCCCCTTGAGCACCACATTATACAATGCTTTCTGTTGGTCGGTGAATCGGCCGCTGACGGGAAACGTCCGGCTCACATCCGCCGCGTAATACCCGCACTCCGCGCCGAGATCGAACAGGATCATCTCCCCGTCCCGTATCCGGCGGTCGTTGGCGGAATAGTGCATCACACAGGCATTGGCGCCGCTGGCCGCGATGGTGGCAAAGGCGTGGCGGGCGTTGGCGCTTTTGAGCACAAAGTCAAAATAGGCCTCCGCCTGGTACTCATACATACCGGGACGCAGGTGCGCCAGCATACACTTTACCCCGTCCGCGGTGACGTCGCACGCGCGGCGGTGCAGGGCGATCTCCTCGTCCGTCTTTACCTGACGGAGGAGCGCCAGATCCTGAAAGGTGTTGCGGATGGGGATGTCCGGATACTTGGCGCGGATCTCCGCCGCGAACTTCTGGGCCTGGGTCATGTGATCCTCGCCGCTCCAGTTGGCCATATCCACATAAATGCATTTGACGCTGCCGGGCCAGCTGAACAGCGAAAATTCCTCGCGGAAGGCGTCGAGGTATTCCACCCGCTGAATGCCCGTTTCCGCCTGCACGCTCTCCCGGGTGCTGCAAACGCCCTCCCAGCGCTTCATGCGCTCGTCGGCGCGCCGGATGTACAGCACTTCCTGGACCCGGCCGCCGCGCTTGGTCATTTTCAACACCGCTTTGGGCTGGTCAAACCCGGTGAGATAATAGAAGTTGGCGTAGGGTGTGAACGGGTACAGTTCATCCCCCTTGTCCGGCAGTTCATTCCCGGCGAAAACGAAGGCGGCACAGTCGTCCTCCAGCAGTTCGGCATACCGTTTTCGGCGGGAAGCGTGGAACTCTTTGCTCACCATGTGGCTTGTCTCCTTTGTGATCTTTATGTGCCTATTTTACCATAGATGCGTTGGTATTCCAACCGAAAAACAGTCCATAAAACCCGCTTGTATTCCCTGTCGGCCCTCGCGCCGCAGCGCCAAATGTGCCCGCCGGCCCGCCGCCCATCCGTCCCGCAGCAGGCGGACAGCTCTCTTCACGCAAGGCACGGCATTCCGGCACAAGGCGCGGCCGGCCGTTCTGTAAAGCTATTTACCGGCACACACCTGTCGCATCAAACCAAAAGCCCTCCGGGCGTACCCGGAGGGCTTTGTGCTTACTGTATGGGGTCGTTTTGAGCGGCTCAGCCGAAGTAACGCTCCAGCAGGCCCTGCATGCCGCGGCCGTGACGAGCCTCGTCCTTGGCCATCTCATGAACGGTGTCATGGATGGCATCCAGGCCCAGCTCCTTGGCCTTCTTGGCCAGATCCATCTTGCCGCTGCAGGCGCCGCACTCGGCGTCCACACGCATCTGCAGGTTCTTCTTGGTGCTGTCGGTCAGCACCTCGCCCAGCAGTTCGGCGAACTTGGCGGCATGCTCCGCCTCCTCAAAGGCGTAGCGCTTCCATGCCTCGGCGATCTCGGGGTAGCCCTCGCGGTCAGCCACACGGCTCATGGCCAGGTACATGCCCACCTCGCTGCACTCGCCGTTGAAGTTCATGCGCAGGCCCTCGATGATGTCCTCGGGAACGCCCTCCTTGGCGATGCCCACCACATGCTCGGTGACATAGGTGTTCTCGACCTTCTCCACGAACTTGTCCTTGGGAGCCTTGCAGACGGGGCAGAACTCAGGGGCTTCGCCCTCGGCGATGTAACCACAAACGGTGCAAACAAACTTCTTGGTCATTTTCTCTTCCTCCAAATCATTTTATATGTTTCGCATTGAAACGGTCCCTATTAATAGGAATCATTCTTTGTTATGGTCACAGTATAGCATACTCTCAAGAGTTCGTCAACAGGAAAATCATGAAAAAGCTATGAATTTTTCCGTGGGGCGCGGGGATCGGTGGAAAATCCCATTTTCCCCAGTGCCGGCAGCAAAGCGGCCAGGCTTGAACTGGTGACAAAGCCCATGCCAAGGCCGAAAATGATCATGATGGGGGCATAGGTAAGGGCCAGGGCGCTGCTGAGCAGGAAGCTGGCGGCGATCAGCTGGCCGATGTTGTGGCCCAGCGCGCCGCACACCGAAAGGATGAACCAGGTGGGGCGGCGGGGCAGCTTGTAGAGCGCCCACATCACCAGCAGCGAAACAAGGCCTCCGCTGAGGGACAGAAGCCCCGCCGTGACGCCGCGGGTCAGGCCCACAAAGAAGGCTTTGAGGAGGTTGAGGGTGAGCGCCTGGGGAAAGCCCATGAAGAACAGCGCGTACATGACCACGATGTTCGCCAGGCCGATCTTGACGCCCGGAATGAGCCCCAACAGCGGCGTGATGGCGCTCTCCATGAAGGACAGCGCCATGGCCAGCGCGAACAGCAGGCCGGACAGCGCCACCTGGCGTGTTTTGTTGTTTCGCATGGTGTTCTCTCCCTTTGTTGACAGCCTTTGACTGGTTATCAGTCTAAGCCGCTTTTTTTCATCTGTCAAGAAAAACGCGCCGGATTTGACTTTGCGGGCGTTTTCTCTTATAATAGGTGCAAACGTGTCCCCCTGAAACGGGCGACGACACGGAGGTGATTCTATGCGCCGCAGACATCTGGCAACGGCGGTCTTTTGCATCCTTGCTGTGCTGCTGGCGGGGTGCGGCTACAAAGACGGTACATACAGCGCGGAATTTACAAATTTCGACAGCCTGGGCTACAAAGACCGGCTCCAGATCACCGTGACCGACGGCGTTATCACCGACGCCCAGTTCGACGGAGTGAACGAGGAGGGCGGTCTGAAAAGCGAGGACGAGGCCTATGCCGGCCGGATGCGCCCGCTGTGCGGCACCGACCCGGCCGGGATCCGGCAGTATTACAGCGAGGCTTTGACGGGGCTGAAGGACCCGAAGGACCTGGAGGTGGACGCCGTAAGCGGCGCGACGGTGTCGGCCCAGCATTTTGCGGCGCTCTGGCAGGCGCTGCAAACGCCCATGAAGAAGGGAGAGACCGACCCGGTGACGGTGGCGGATATCCCCGAATTTTCGCCCGCGGCAAGCACCGATGAATAATGTGTTAAAATTTGGCACACACTTGCACTGAGACTTGCAATCCCAAGGGATATAGTATAGAATTTTCGTAAGGTTTTTCAAAAAGGAGAGTACGACAAATGAAAAAGATCGTTTCGCTGCTCATGGCAGTTCTGCTTTGCTCGTTTGCGCTGGCCGGCTGCGGCGGCGGGTCCGAGACCGCTTCTTACAACCTGTCCGATATCGTGGCCGCGGTGGAAAAGGTGAACCCGGTGAGCAATCCCCGGGACGTGGACGACAACTTCATCCAGCTGGATATGCTCCTCACCCCTGACAACATCGCGGAATACGCCGGCAAGGTGAGCAACGACCAGGGCAACAGCGCGCTGATCGTGGCCATCAAGGCGGTGGAGGGCAAAGCCTCCGCCGTGCAGGAGGAGCTGAACGCCTACAAGACCAGCATCTCCACCGGCGGCCTGTACGCCGAATTCGCGGACATGGAGGCCATGGCCGCCGACGCCCGCATCGTTGTGAAGGGCGATTATCTGGTGATGGTGGTGGCCAACACCGAGGGTGCCGATTACGCCCAGATCGACACGGCGCTGGACGAGGCGCTCAAGTAAGGCGAACCGCGCTGAAAGATAAGGCCGATACCTGCGTTTTCCAGGTACCGGCCTTTTGTGTGAAAGGGAGGGTCGTTTTTTGATCTTCAGCACGATACTGTTCTTGTTCCGCTTTCTGCCCATCACCCTGGCACTGTACTACATCGCGCCGCCCAGGCTGAAAAACCTGGCGCTGTTTGTGTGCAGCCTGGTGTTCTATTCCTGGGGCGAGGTCAAGTTCTTCCCCGTCATGGTGGTGCTCATCCTCATCAACTATATCTGCAGCCTTTTGATGGAAAAGTTCGACGGCAGCGTGAAGGCGCGGCGGGTGCTGCTGGTGGCGTCCATCGTGGGCAGCCTGTCCATGCTGGTGTTCTTCAAATACACCAATTTCCTCATCGGCACCGTGAACAGCCTGTTCGGTCTGTCCATCGGGCTGATCGAGGCGGCCACCGTGCTGCCTTTGGGCATCAGCTTCTACACCTTCCAGACCATGAGTTACTCCATCGACGTCTATCGCCGGGACGTGCCCGCCGAACACAACATCATCAACTTCGGTGCCTATGTGGTCATGTTCCCCCAGCTGATCGCCGGCCCCATCGTGAAATACCGGGACGTGGCCGCTCAGCTGCATGTGTACAAAAACCGGTACAGCCTTTCCCAGATCCAGGACGGCATCTGCCTGTTCGTGTTCGGCCTGGCAAAAAAGGTGCTGCTGGCGGACATGATCAGCCAGCTTTGGTATGACATCATCGGCCAGTGGTCCGGCGGGACGCTGGATATTGCGGGCATCGGTCTGGAAAACGCCAGCACGCCCCTGGCGTGGCTGGGTCTTCTGGCCTACAGCCTGCAGCTCTACTTCGACTTCTCCGGCTACTCTCTCATGGGCATCGGCATGGGCAAGATGCTGGGCTTCGACTTCCCCATGAACTTCAACCTGCCCTATATCGCGTCCAGCATCACCGACTTTTGGCGCCGGTGGCACATCACCCTCTCCAGCTGGTTCAAGGAGTATGTGTATATCCCGCTGGGCGGCAACCGCCGCGGCATCAAGCGCCAGATCTTCAACATGTTCGTGGTGTGGGCCCTCACCGGCATCTGGCACGGCGCGGACTGGAACTTTGTGCTCTGGGGCATCTACTACTTTGTGCTGCTCACCATCGAAAAGGTCTTTCTGCTGGATAAGCTGAAAAAGGGCAAGGTGTGGCCCCACATTTACACCCTGTTCCTGGTGGCCGTTGGCTGGGCGCTGTTCGTGGGCAACGAGAGCGGCGTGGGCCTGTCGCTGCTGTTCCAGAAGCTGTTCATCCCCAGCGGCGGCGTGGGCTGTCTGTACTTCCTGCGCAACTACGGCGTGCTGCTGGCGGTGTGCATCGCCTGCTGCACTCCCCTGCCGCTGAAGATCTACGACCGGATCAAGGACAACACCTTCCTGCGCATCGCGCTGGTGGGGCTGCTGCTGGTGTTGTGCATCGCGTATATCGTGGCGTCCACCAACACGCCGTTCCTCTATTTCCGTTTCTGAGGGGGTGCGAGAGATATGAAGGAAAAATGGAATGAACTGAAAAAGTATCCCCTGCTGGTGCTGTTTTTTGTGTTCCTGTTCGGGTTTATGTTTCTGGACATGGCCTGGCCGAAGCGGGAATACAGCGACCTGGAGCGCCGTGATCTGGCCCAGGTGCCGGAGTTCAGCCTGACGAAACTGTTTGAAAACGTCTGGACCAGCGAGTATGACACCTACACCAAGGATCAGGTGGTGGGCCGGGACATGTGGCTGCGGCTGCAAAGCCGCAGCGAGAGCCTCGTGTTCCAGAAGGAGGAGATCGGCGGTGCACTGCTGGGCGACGACGAGATGCTCTTCACCCAGACGCTGGCCCTCAAGCCCTCTGAGGAGCGCATTTTGAAGGGCAACATCCAGCAGTCTTCCCTCTTTGCCCAGCGCTACCCGGGCAAGGTGACCCTGCTGCTTACCCCCTCCTCCAGCCTCATCTATGCCGACAAGCTGCCCGCGAACGCCCCGCTGCTGGACGAAAACGCGCTGCTGGATACCATCTTTGAAATGCACGAGGGCGCCAACTGCCTGGACCTGCGGGATGCCTTCAGCGCCGCCGCGGCTGACACACAGCTGTACTACAAAACCGACCACCACTGGACCACCGACGGCGGCGCCTATCTGGCCTACCAGGAATACTGCCGCAGCCTGGGCCTTACCCCCATGGAGGTGAGCGCCGAGGATTTCGGGCAGGTGCCGGACTTCTGGGGCACCACCTACTCCAAGTGCCTGCGGTGGGACCAGACGCCGGACACCATCGCCTATCTTGATACTCCCGTGCAAATGACGGTGTGGAAGACCGACGCCCGGGGCGAGGCCACCGAGCCGCTGTTCACCAGCGGCCTGTACGAGATGGAAAAGGCCGAGACCGGTGACAAGTACGCCCTGTTCCTCTACGGCAACCAGGCCTACACCACCATCCAGGGCACCGGCGAAGGCCGGCTGCTGGTGGTGAAGGACAGTTACGCCAACTGCTTCGTTCCCTATCTCACCGAGAACTACGCCGAGATCTGTGTGGTCGATCCCCGCAGCTACCGCAACAGCATCGACGCGCTGATGCAGCGGGAACAGTTCGACCAGGTGCTGCTGCTGTTCAGCTTCCAGACCTATTCCACCACCAACATCGCCAGCTACCTGGCCGCCTCGGCCACCGCCGGCTGAAACACTTTTGAGGCTCCCGCGCCATCGCGCGGGGGCCTTTTTTGTTGCCGCGGGCCCCACTTTTTACGGACATTTTACATTGCGGGGTGGGAAAACAGCCGCAAATGTTTTA
Organism: Candidatus Allofournierella merdavium; assembly: GCA_019118765.1. Taxonomy (GTDB): domain Bacteria; phylum Bacillota; class Clostridia; order Oscillospirales; family Ruminococcaceae; genus Allofournierella_A; species Allofournierella_A merdavium. Next base: position 14,134 of record DWYI01000005.1, read on the forward strand.
TACTGGAAGCGGATAAAATCGCCCGGTCCCGCCGCAGCGCCCCGCCCGCCTTTCGGGGGGGGGGCACAGTGCGGCACCGCACCGGGTTTGAAGGGAGAACATCATGTCGGTGATCTACGTTTTGGAGGACGACAACAGCATCCGCGAACTTGTGGTGTACACGCTGAACCACTCCGGCCATGAGGCCCAGGGCTTCGGTCTGCCCAGCCAGTTCTGGGCGCAGATGGCCAAGGCCGCGCCCGATCTGCTTTTGCTGGACATCATGCTGCCCGAACAGGACGGCATTGAGATCCTCAAGCAGCTGCGGGCAGAGCCCGCCACCCGCAAGCTGCCGGTGATCATGCTCACCGCCAAAGGCAGCGAATACGACCGGGTGCTGGGGCTGGACAGCGGCGCCGACGATTATATCCCCAAGCCCTTCGGCATGATGGAACTGGTGGCGCGGGTCAACGCGCTGCTGCGCCGCACGGCCCCCGGCGAACAGGCCGTGGAATACAAGGCCGCGGGCCTGACCGTCTGTCCCGCCCGCCACCAGGTGCTGGCGAACGGCAAGCCGGTCACCCTGACACACAAGGAATTTGAACTGCTGAGTCTGTTGATCCAGTCTCCCGGCATCGTGTTCACCCGTGAGCAGCTGCTGCGGGAGGTGTGGGGCTACACCTTTGACGCCGAAAGCCGCACGCTGGATGTGCATGTGCGCACCCTGCGTCAGAAGTTGGGCGAGTGCGGCAGCTGCATCGAGACGGTGCGCGGCTCCGGCTACCGCATCCGGGAGAACGACCAATGAGCAAACGGATCTTCCAGGCGATGATGGCCGTCACCCTCACCACCCTTGTGGTGTGCATGGTCCTGTTTGTCGCCATCCTGTTCCCCTATTTTGAGACGCAGCTGTCCAACGAACTGATGAACGAACTGGCCTATCTTGTTCCCAACGTGGAGCAGGAGGGCGTGGGCTATCTGGAACAGCTGCCCCAGGGCCAGAACCGCCTGACCCTGATCGACGCCGACGGCACCGTGCTCTTTGACAGCAAATCCGACCCGGCCCGGATGGAAAACCACGCCGACCGGCAGGAGGTGCAGCAAGCCATGGCGAGCGGCACGGGCCAGAGCAGCCGCTACTCCGAAACGCTGGCCAAAAAGACCATCAACTGCGCCATGCGGCTCTCCGACGGCCAGGTGCTGCGCATCTCCAGCACCCAATATTCCAGCATGGCCCTTCTGGTGAGCCTCACCCAGCCGCTGTTCCTGGTGCTGATCTTCGCGGCGCTCATCGCGGTGACCATCGCCTACAAGCTGAGCCAGCGGCTGACAAAACCGCTGAACGAGATCGATCTGGAACACCCGCATGTGAATCAGGCTCCCTACGAGGAACTCAAGCCCCTGCTGCGCCGCCTGCATCATCAGAACCACCAAATCAAGGAGCAGATCCAACAGCTGCAGGCGCAAAAGCGCCAGTTCACCGCCATCACCGACAATATGCGGGAAGGATTTCTGGTGCTGGACGCCGACGGCCTGGTGCTCTCCTACAATTCCAGCGCCACCCGCCTGCTGCAGCCGGAAAAGCCGCTGGACGGGCACAACATCCGTGACCTGACCGACCAGCCGGACTTTCTGGAAGGGCTGCGCAGCGCGCAGGAGGGCGAACATGTGGAGTGCCTTGTGCCGCTGCACGGGCGGGTGTGCCAGCTGCTCGCGAACCCGGTCTATCAGGAGAGCACGCTCACCGGCATCGTGCTGGTGCTGCTGGACGTGACCGAACAGCAGCAGCGGGAGGGTCTGCGCCGGGAATTCAGCGCCAACGTGTCCCACGAGCTGAAAACGCCCCTGACCTCCATCGCCGGCATCGCCGAGATCATGAAGAACGGCATGATCGACCCGGCGGACGTGCCCCACTTTGCCGGCAAGATCTACGATGAATCCCAGCGATTGATCCAGCTGGTGCGGGACATCATCCGCATCTCCCAGCTGGACGAAAACAATGTTCCCGACACGCCAGTGCCGGTGGAACTGAAGGAGTGCGCCGCCCGCACCCTCGCCCGGCTGGAAAGCGCCGCCGAGGCTGCCCATGTGACCCTGCGGCTGGAAGGTGGAGAGGCCACCATCCAGGCGGTGCCGGCCATCCTGAACGAAATGGTGTACAACCTGTGCGAGAACGCGGTGAAGTACAACCGGCCCGGCGGCAGCGTCACCGTGACGGTCAGGTCCGACGCCAGCCATGCCATCCTGCAGGTGGCGGACACCGGCATCGGCATCGCGCCCGAGCATCAAAGCCGGGTGTTTGAACGGTTCTACCGGGTGGACAAGAGCCACTCCAAGGAGATCGGCGGCACCGGGCTGGGCCTGTCCATCGTCAAGCACGGCGCTGCCTTCCACCACGCCCAGGTGGAACTGGAAAGCGCCCTGGGCAAGGGCACCACCATCCGCCTGATCTTTCCCAAGCACGCCGCGCTGTGACATTCGAAGGCAACGTTGAACGAAAGCGCCCCCTGGCAAGTCGATCAGCTTGTCAGGGGGCGCTTTCGCGTTTGTATTGCGGAAAAGGGCCTGCCGGCTTGGCCGGGGCATGGCTCAATCCTCTTCCTGCTCGTACTGTTCCTGTTCCTCCACCAGCTTTTCCCACTGGTCGAACAGTTCCTGCTGATGGAACCGGATGTCGTCCAATTCGTCACAGGTGTCCCGCAGCAGCACATGGTCCCGCAGGACTTCGGGGTCATTGATGGAATTTTCCAGTTCCACCACCCGGGCGCCGATCTGCTCGATCTCCTCCTCCACAGCCTTGATCTTGGCCCGCAGTTCCGCGCGGCGGCGGCGCTGCTCCTTGCCGTAGGAGGCCTTGCCACCAGTGGCGTTCTGGGGATTGGAGACGGGCTCCGGCGCGGCCTGGCCGCGGCCCATCATCTTTTCGTAGCTCTCGTACAGGGTGGCCTTGCCGTTCTCAATGTAGAGGATGGGGCAGGCCAGGCTGTTCATCAGGTAGCGGTCGTGGGTGATCAGCAGCAGAGTGCCCTCATAGGCAGCCAGCGCCTCGGTGAGGCTGTCGCGGGTGTAGATGTCCAGGTGGTTGGTGGGCTCGTCCATAAACAGCAGATTGGGCCGCTCCAGCACGATCTCGGCGAGGCGCAGACGGGCGAGTTCGCCGCCGGACAGCGCGCCGCAGGGCTTGAACACATCCTCGCCCTTAAAGCCAAAGCGGGCCAGATGGCTGCGCACTTCCAGTTCGGTCATGCGGGGCCACTTGTCCCACACGGCGTCGATGACCCGGCCGCCGCGGCGCAGCTGCTGCTGCTCAAACACGCTCACCTTCGCCCCCGCGCCCAGGCGTACCATTCCCCCGCTGGGTTTCCTTCGCCCCGCCAGCACCTGCATCAGGGTGGATTTGCCCGCGCCGTTGGGCCCGGCGATCACCAGCCGCTCGCCCCGCAGCACCTGCAGGTCGAAGGGCTCCAGCAGCGTGCGTCCCTCGATCTTGACACAGAGGTTTTTCAGGGTCAGGATCTCGTTGTAAGGGGTCACGTCAAATTCGAAGCGGAATTTCAGCTGCTGCGGGCCGCTGGAAGGCTTCTCGGTGATCTCCATCTTTTCCAGCTGCTTGCGGCGGCTCTGGGCCATTTTGGTGGTGGAGGCCCGCACCAGGTTCCGCGCGATGTAATCCTCCAGCTTTTGCGCCTTGGCCACGTCGGCGTCGTGCTGCTTTTGCTGCAGCGCCACTGCCGCCTCCTTCTGAGGCAGGAAGGCGGAATAGTTGCCCTTGTAGCTGGTCAGGCCGTGACCCTCCACCTCCCAGATGCGGGTACACACCTCGTCCAGGAAATAGCGGTCGTGGCTGACCACCAGCACCGCGCCGGAGTAGCCCTTCAGATAGTTTTCCAGCCACTCCATCGTGATGAAATCCAGATGGTTGGTGGGCTCGTCCAGGATCAGAACGTCCGGCCGCTGGAGCAGCAGCCGGGCCAGGCACAGCCGGGTGTGCTCGCCGCCGGAGAGCACCGCCACGCTCTTTTGATAGGTCTCGGGGCCAAACCCCATGCCGCTGAGCACCTTTTTGATGTTCACGTCCATGTTATAGCCGTCGGCAGCGTCGATCACCGCCGAGAGGCGGGCGTGCTCCGCCAGCAGTTCCTGGTCGGCGGGATCCTTTTCCAGCTTTTTTTCCAGCAGCTGCATCCGGTTCATGGCGTCCAGCACCGGCGCGAAGGCGTTGCGCATCTCACCGTAGACGTCCTGAGCGGGATCCAGCTTGCTGTTCTGCTCCAGGTACCCCAGGGTGACGCCGCGGGTCAGCTGCACCTCCCCTTCGTCGGGCTGATACTCGCCGCAAAGGATCTTGAGCAGGGTGGTTTTTCCGGCCCCGTTTTCCCCCACGATGCCGATGCGCTCCCCCTGCTCCACCGTGGCGTTGATCCCCTGAAGGACCACCGTCTCGCCAAAACTTTTTCCGATGTTTTGTAAGGATAGTACCATATTCGTCCCGTCTCTTCGCGTAACTTGTGGTCAGCCGCCCTGCTCAAACTGATGCTTGCGCGCCGTCTTGCCCACGTTCTCCAGTTCGTCCGGCTCCATCACGATGGCATACAGTTCCTCCCAGGAGCGCACGGTGTGGGTCGGTCCGTTCTCGGCGGGAGCCTCCTCCCCGTTCCAGTTGCACCAGCAGGTATCCAGCCCGGCGTTCTGGCCGCCCTTGACGTCCGCGGTGAGGCTGTCGCCCACCACCAGCACCTTGCCCCGGTTCTCGATGCCCAGGGTGCGCAGGGCCGTCTCAAAGAAGCGGCGGTTGGGTTTTTCCACCCCCACCCGCTCCGAGATGAACACACCGTCCATATAAGCGTTTAGGCCGGAATCCGCCAGACGCTTTTCCTGCACCCGCTCCACGCCGTTGGTCACCACCGCCAGGGTGGCCACCTCCGCCAGTTCCTTCACCGCGTCCAGCGCGCCGGGGATTGGGTCGGGATGCTCGCTCAGCCGGTCGAGATAATATGTGTTCATCGCCGCCGCGTCGCCGGTGCGCTCCAGCGCGGCCAGCAGTTCCTCAAACCGCCGCACCACCAGCTTGTCCCGTTTGATCTGGCCCTTCTCCAGCGCAGCCCAGAGCCCCTTGTTGATGGTGTGGTAGGTGTCCGCTACCTCCTGGGTGGCCGGCAAGCCGAAGTGTTCCATCGTCTCGTGAAAGGCCTTCTGCTCGGCGGCGCCGAAATCCAGCAGGGTGCCATCCACATCCAGCAAAAGGCAATGATAGTATGCCATGGGTCATTCTCTCCCTTTTTCAATCCTTTGCCGCCCGGCGATCCACACGGCGGGCGGCAGTTTTACCTTGTCTATTATCTCCTATTCCGGCCCATTCGTCAAGCAAACATCCCACATGCACGGCGGCACCCGGACGGGCCAAGGCCGCCGTCCGGGTGCCGCTGCGTGTGCTCAGAGATCGACGATGGGATAGGCGCTGTTGTCCGCCGCGGCGTTTTGGCAGCCGCAGCGGCCGCAGGGCCACGTGGGACAGTTTTCCGCGGGGTCCGGCTCGGGCTCGGGCTCCGGTTCGGGTTCCGGCTCCATATCGCAGCCGCAGGAAGTCCGGCAGCCCCAGGGGCACCCCTGCGACCTGCCCGGACATCCGTAGGACGTCCGCTCCGCCGCCGAAACCACCGGCTCACCCCAATCGAAGTCATAGTTTTCCACGCTGCCGTCGGTCACGTCTTCGTCGCCGACCGCGTATGCGCGCAAGCACTGGCTCAAGTCTGTCATGGTCAAACGCCTCCTTGACCCAGTGTATGCGCCCGCGCCGCGCCGCGTGCGCCGGCGCTCAGTAATCGAACTCGCCCTTTACCGAGCGGCTGAACAGCCGCGGAAGCACCTCGTCGGCGGCGAGGCCGTTGTAGAGCAGATCGTTCACCGTCTGGCAGATGGGCAGATCCACTTCGTACTCCTGCCCCAGCCGCACCAGCGCCTGCACGGTGGAGGCCCCTTCGGCCAGCAGGTCGTACGGTTCGCCCTTGATGAAGTTCTCGCCGAACTGGCGGTTGTGGCTGTGGGGCGAAAACAGGGTGGCCTGGTAGTCTCCCAGATGGCAGAGCCCGTAGGCGGACAGCTCGTTGCCGCCCATGGCGCGGATAAGACGCGCCACCTCCCGGGCGCCCCGGGCCATCAGCGCGCCCTTCAGGCTGGTAAAGCCCGCGCCGTCCAGCATGCCCGCGGCGATGCCGATGACGTTCTTCGCCGCGGCGCCCACCTCAGTGCCGATGAGATCGCGGCCTTTGTACAGCCGGATCAGGTCACTGCTGAGCTGTTCCACAATAAAATCGGTGGTGGAGGGGGCAGCGGAATCCACCACCATGCAGTTGGGCACGCCAGCGGTGAAATCCTGCACATGGCCGGGCCCGACCCACACCGCCAGCTGCACCGGCTGGGTGACCTCCTCCCGGAACACCTGGGTCAGGCGCTTGCCGGTGGCCACCTCGATGCCCTTCATGCAGAGGATGAAGGTCTTGCCCGCCACGTCGTGCTGCTGGATCTGCCCCGCCAGCTGCCGCAGCTGCTGGGCGCTGATGGAGATGACCACCACCGGCCCGAAGGCCAGCGCCGCTGCCAGGTCGTCGTCCAGCTGCAGCGAAGCGGGCAGGGTCTGGTATTCGTTCTTCCGCTCGGCCCGCAGCTGAGCGAGGCCGCGGGAACCGGGACGGCCCCACAGTAAAACGTCGTTTTTCGCGCAGTGGTAGGAGGCCAGAAATGTGCCCCATCGGCCGCAGCCGAGAACGGAAAGCTTCATGGTGCGTTCTCCTTCTTGGTCATGTCGTGAAAAGGCCGCCCTGCCGGGCAGGGCGGCCTTTTCTATTCTATTGACGTTTCAAAATGTATGTCCCCGCTCACGGCGTGTCCGGCTGGCTGGCGGTCGATGCAGGCGGAGTGGTGGTGGACGTTGCCGGCGGATCGGTCACGGTGACGGTGGCGCTGGCGGTACCGGTGGTGTAGCCGTCCTTGGTCACCGTGACGGTGATGGTCTGCTGGCCGGCAGCGGCGGGCGTGTAATTCACGCTCTCGCCGTTGCCGGTCACAGCGCCGCTCCAGGTGATCGTAGAACCGGCCGGCGCGCCGACCACCTTGTAGGTGCCCGTTGTGCCCGTCGTCAGCGAAGCGGCACCCTCGATGGAAACAGACATCGGCTGGAGGGCCTTGCCCTGCACCGTGATGGTAGCCGTGCCGCTGACGTCGCCGATGGTGGCGGTCACCGTATAGGTCTTTGCGTCGGTGCTGTCGTTCGCGGGCACCGTCACCGTGGTGCTGGAGCCGCTGGTGGCGCTGAGGGTGGCGCCGGCGGTCACGCTCCAGCTGACCGTTCCTTCCGCGTCACCGGGCGTGACGGTGGCGGTGAGGGTGGCGCTGCCGCCGGAACTGCTGACACTGGTACCGCCGTTCACCGTGACGCCGGTGGGCTTCACCGCCCCCTTCTCCACCGTCAGTTTGTACTCGGCGGAGGTGGTCTTGCCGTTCACGGTCACACTCGCCTTGATGGTAAAGGTACCTTCCTTGTCAGGTGTGTACGCCCAGCTGTAACCCACACGCTGCTGGGTGCCGTCCAGCGTCCAGATCACAGAAGTGTCCTTGTCGATGCTCTTGTCGCTCACCGAAGCGCTGAAGATGAGTTTGTCGCCCACCTTGGCGGTGCCGGAACTGCCCTGCTCGATGCTCACCACCAATTTTGCGCCGAACATGGCGGTCACATTGACGTTCTGCTTGAAATCCTTGTCGGTGCGGGTGGCGTCGGTTTTGCCATCGCTCCATTTGATGAACTCGTAGCCGGATGCGGGCACCGCGGTCACCGAAACGCTGCTCTCACTGGTGAGGTCCTTGAAGCTCAGGTTCGTCTTGTCTTTCTGGTCACCGCTTGTCAGGGTGCCGCCCACGTTTTTGTCCACGTTATACTGCGCGGTATAGGTCTTTTGCTCCTGCGAAGTTGCCGGCGTGGGAGTGGTCGTGGTCGCGGTGCCGGTGGAACCGGTCTTGCGGCGCTCGGGGATGTTGCTGGTATCGGGGCGGCGGTCCTCCGTGCCAAGATAGGCGTGGGTGCGCGCATAATCCATAATGGCCGTGAGCGCATCCTTTTTCAGATGGATATCGCCGTCCATAAAATACTGCGACTTGCCGTAGCCGTCTTCACCCACCAGGATCTCGGAGATATTCAGGAACTTATAGCCGTTGTCCGCGCACATCTGCGCCAGGGCTTCGTTGAAACCGTTGATGGTCTCCATGCTCATGTTGGGATAGCTGCCGTGGCTTTCCGGAATGGGCGGCACCGCGGAAACGATGATATCCGTATAGGGATACGCCGCCTTGATGGCCTCCAGCCCGCTGCGATAGTTGGACACAAAATCGGACGCGCTCATACTGCCGTCGGCGTTGTTGGTGCCCATCATCACGATGATCCGGCGGGGCTTCATCTTGGGCAGGGCGTCGGGAATGGAATAGGCGGTATCGTCGCCCTTGAAGTAGATGGATTTGTCGGTGGTGAAATTCTGGATGCCCAGCCCTTCCACCGCCACCACCTGATCCAGTTCCAGCAGCGCGTACTGGTAATAACGGTAGGTGTTGGAATCGCCCACAAAGATCGTCTGATCGATGTATTCCTTGCCGGCGTCGTCGGTCGCGCCCAGAACGGCGTCGCCGTACTGGCTGGCGTCAAAGTCGTTTTCCACCATCTGCCCGGAGGTAGTGGACGAAGGCTGACTGTCTCCGGACTGGGGTTTGTCCTTGCCGGCCTTGGATACGATCACGCTCACCACAGCGATGGTGATGATCAGCACCAGGGCACAGATGGCCAACACAATGGCCGCCTGTTTCTGCTTCGGGGTCATGGACCCTGAGCCTCCGCGGGTGTTTCGTCTGTTTCGAGGCATTCGATTGCCCTCCTTTATTGTTTGCTTACAGACCAAGGATGAAATCGGTCAATTCCTCACACGTCCGGGCCATAAAGCACGGCTTGAAGGCAAGCAGTTCTTCCCTGCTGCCGTAACCGTACAGCACGGCAGCGGCGGGCACCTTGCAGTCGGCCGCGCCGCGCATATCATCGGCCCGGTCGCCCACCATCAGCACCTTTGCTCCCTTCAGTTCCGGACGCGTGAGCACGGTGTGCATCACGGCGGTCTTGGTGTCCACGCTCTTGTCCTCGCTGGCGCCGCCGATGAATGTAAAATAGCCGGCCAGCCCCTGCTCGCGCAGGATCGGAGTCACCACCGAAGTGGGCTTGGAGGTGGCGGTGTACAGTTTTACGCCGCTGTCCTTCAGCCGCCCCAGCATCTCCCGCACGCCGGGAAACACCTGGCACATATGCTGACCCACCTCGTGATACCGGTCACGGTAGATGCGCACCATGCGTTCCACGTCTTCCTCCCGGCGCATGTGTTCGCCAAAACTGCGCCGCAGCGGGGGGCCGAGGTATCGGGTCAGGTCGATCCCGGCCGGGTCGATCCCCACCGATTGAAACGTGTATTCCATTGTTGCGAGGATCCCCGGGCTGGAGTGGATCAAAGTGCCGTCCACATCGAACAGCACGGCATTGAAGCAAGCCAAACTGGCACCGCCTTTCCTGTGGTTGGTCGCGCCGAAAAGGGCGCCGTTTCCGGCGCGCGCCCCCCTCCCCGCCCATCGTTCACCCAAGAGGGAACGGAGACAGCAAGGCAGCACCGATACGGTTATTATACCATTTTTCCTGTTCCCGCACAACGAAAAGGCCCGGAATTTCACCTGACTGACGCATATAATACGATAAATCGCTCGCAAATATTGCAAAAATGCCCGGTGCGTTACAGCACCGGGCAGGAAAGCGCGTATCCGTTCAGGAGAGAAGCATCCGGTCATTGTCCAGTTCGCTGCCGCTGGCCTGCTCGAATTTTTGCAGCAGGTCGGCCACCTTCAATTTCCGCTTCTCCTCGCCGTTCACGTCGTAGATGATGCGCCCCTCAAACATCATGATGAGGCGGTTGCCATACTGGATGGCGTCTTTCATGTTGTGGGTGATCATCAGGGTGGTGAGTTTGTTCTCGGCCACGATCTTTGCGGAGAGTTCCAGCACCTTGGCGGCGGTCTTGGGGTCCAGCGCGGCGGTGTGCTCGTCCAGCAAAAGCAGCTTGGGCTTTTTGAGGGAGGCCATCAGCAGAGTCAGCGCCTGCCGCTGGCCGCCGCTGAGCAGGCCCACCTTGCTGGTGAGGCGGTTTTCCAGGCCAAGGCCCAGCATTTTCAGCTGCTCCTTGTACCGCTCTTGTTCCTCTTTGGTGATGCCCAGGCGAAGGCCGCGGCGCTGGCCGCGCCGGGCCGCCAGCGCCAGGTTTTCCTCGATCTGCATGGTGGCCGCGGTGCCGATCATGGGGTCCTGAAAGACACGGCCGATGTACTTGGCCCGCTTGTGTTCCGGCAGGCGGGTAATGTCCACCCCGTCGATCATGATGGTGCCGGAATCCACCGGCCAAACGCCCGCCACCGCGTTCAGCAGCGTGCTTTTGCCCGCGCCGTTGCCGCCGATCACCGTAACGAAGTCCCCTTCGTCCAGGTGCAGCGAAAGGCCGTTCAACGCCACCTTTTCGTTGACCGTGCCGGGGTTGAAGGTCTTGGAGATGTTTTTCACATCAAGCATTGCGGGCGCCCCCCTTCTTCACGGGTTTGGAAAAATAGCGGTTCTTCCAGTAAGGCACCGACAGGAACACAGCGACCACCAGCGCCGAGAGCAGCTTGAGATAGTTGGCGTTGAGGCCCAGCGCCAGCACCGCCTGCAGCACGATGTAGTAGATGATGGAGCCCAGCACCACCGAGAACAGCTTCAGCGCGAAATTGGTGAACAGCTTGCCGAAGATCACCTCGCCGATGATGACGGCGGCCAGACCGATGACGATGGCGCCGCGGCCTATGTTGATCTCGCTGGCGCTGTTGTACTGGGCCAGCAGCGCGCCGGAAAGCGCCACCAGCCCGTTGGAGACCACCAGCCCCAGCACCTTGGCGAAGTTGGTGTTGATGCCCTGGGCACGGGCCATGTTGCCGTTGGCGCCGGTGGCGCGCAGCGAACAGCCCAGTTCGGTGCCGAAAAACCAGTAGAGCACCGCGATGATGGCCAGGGTGAACAGCCCGCCCACAAAGATGGGGTGGCGCCAGAAGGGCCGGGTGCCCTTGGCCACATCCGTCACGAACCGCAGCGACACCAGCAGCTTGTCCAGCATCTCGTTGGTGGTAACATTGATGGCCACGGTGGCTTTCATGCTCATAATGGCCATGTTCACCGAGTAGAGTCCCAGCTGGGTCAGGATGCCGGCCAGGATGGCGGGGATGCCGCAGGCCGTGTGCAGCAGGCCGGTGACAAGACCCGCCGCCATGCCCGCCAGCGTGGCCGCCAGCATGGCCAGCCACAGGTTGACGCCGCCGGTGAACAGCACCGTGAACACCGCCGCGCCGGTACACAGGGAGCCGTCCACCGTCAGGTCGGCGATGTCAAGAATGCGAAAGGTGATGTACACGCCGATGGCCATGATGCCCCAGATCAGCCCCTGGGAAACAGCCCCCGGCAGTGCGTTGAGAAAATCCATGTATCTTCCCTCCTGCGGGGCGAAAGGCCGCCCCGTTACTGTCGACTTTATTACTATAACAAAAAGCAGAGGAAAAGGAAAGCCTTTTCCCCTGCTTTTGGCCAACTTCAGCCGCCTTACTCGGCAGCGATCGCCTCGTAGCCTTCCGGGGGAGTGAGGCCCAGGTCGGCGCAGATCGCAGCATTGTACTTTTTGGTGAACTGAGGCGCATACTCGATGGGCATCTGGGACACATCGGCCTCGCCGGTGAGGATCTTCACCGCCATGTTGCCGGTGGCAACGCCCAGGTCATAGTAGCTGATGGACAGGGTGGCCACGCCGCAGCCGGAGCAGATGCCCTCCTCGCCGGCGATCACCGGCACGCCGGCCGGGCGGCAGATGTTGTCCACCACACCGGTGTTGTTGGCCACCGTGTTGTCGGTGGGCACATAGATCACGTCGCTGTTGTCGGCGGCGTTCTGGGTGACGGAGGACATGTCATTGGTGTCGGAGAAGGGGTATTGGGTGCAGGTGTAGCCCAGTTTTTCCAGTTCGGCCTGCACCACGTCCACCTGATACTGGCTGTTGGGTTCGGCCGAGCAGTAGAGCAGGCCCACGGTCTTGGCGTCGGGGAACCACTCCTGCAGCATGGCGGCCTGCTGGTCCAGCGGGGCCAGGTCGGAGGTGCCGGACACGTTGGTGCCCACCGTGCCGGAGAAGTCATCAATGCCCAGCGCAACGCCGTACTCGGTGACCGACGTGCCCAGAATAGGAATATCGGAAGTGGCGGACACCGCGGCCTGCAGGCTGGCGGTGGCGTTGGCCATGATCAGGTCAACGCCGGAAGACACAAAGCCGTTCACAATGGTGGCGCAGGTGGGGGTGTCGCCGGCGGCGTTTTTCACCTCAATGGTCACCTGATCGCCCAGCGCCTCCTTCAGCGCGTCCTGGAAGCCCTGGGTGGCCGCGTCCAGCGCGTCGTGGGGCGCCAGCTGGCACACGCCCACCACATAGCTCGCTCCCTCAGCGGGCTGAGAACCGGTGGACGATGCAGAGGCAGCACCGCTGCTCGGAGTAGAGGCGGGGGTGGACGTCTGGCCACCGCAACCCGCCAACATGAGGGCGGCCAACAGCGCCGCCATAGATCCGCGGATCATCTTTTTCATGGTCTGTTTCCCTCCTGTTTTGCCCCATAGGGGGCTTTCACATCCCGGGCAGTTTATTGCCGCAATGTGTTACTGTACTGAAGTATACCACCGAATCATTCCGCTTGCAAGTGGTTTTTTCTCCCGTCCGGCCGCCTTTTGCCCTTTTGGCCGGGCAGATGCCGGCGGCTTTCCCGGATCACCTGCGGGCTGAGCCACAGCACTGCCGCAAGGTTGGGCAGGGCCATGAAGCCGTTGAAGGTGTCGGAGATCTCCCACACCAGTTCCAGCCTGGTCACGCAGCCCAGCACAATCACCCCCACAAAAACCGCCTTGTAGACGCCGGCGGCCCGCCTTCCCCACAGGTATTCCGCGGCCTGCGACCCGTAGAAACTCCATCCCAGCAGCGTTGAAAACGCAAACAGGGTCAGGCTCAGCGCCAAAAACACGCCGCCAGCCGGGCCGAAGGCAGCGCGGAAGGCGTCCGCCGTGAGGGCCGCGCCGTTGGGCAGTTGTTCCGACGAACCGCCGGCCGCCGCGTAGGCTTCAAAGTCATATACCCCGCTGCACAGGATGGCAAGGGCGGTGAGGGTGCACATGAACAGAGTGTCCACCGCCACCTCCATGACGCCCCACATCCCCTGTTCCACCGGGGCACAGCCCGCGGCGGAATTGGCCATCACCGAGGAGCCCAGCCCCGCCTCGTTGGAGCTGACACCCCGGGCCACCCCCACCGTCAGCGCCCGGGCGATACCGTAGCCAGCGGCGCCCCCCAGCCCCGCCCGGAGGGAGAAGGCCTCCCGCAGGATCAGCGCCAGCACCCCGGGCAGCCGGCCGATGTTCAGCACCACGATCAGCACCGCGCCGCCGGTGTAGGCAAAGGCCATAAAGGGCACGATCTTCTCGGTGACCTTTCCCACCCGGCCGATGCCGCCGGCGATGGCGACACCGATCAGGGTGGCAACCACAAGGCCGGTGAACAGCGGCGGCAGCCGGAACACGTCCCGCAGCCCCTCGGCGATGGAATTGGCCTGGGCCATGTTCCCCATGCCCAGCGAGCCCAACAGGCAAAAGAAGCTGAAGGCCGCCGCCAGCGGCCGGCTGTGCAGGCCTTTTTCAATGTAGAACATCGCCCCGCCCACCGGGTTCCCGTCCCGGTCCGCGCCGCGGTACAGGCCTGCCAGCACATTCTCCGCGTAGGCGGTCATGGTGCCCAGCAGCGCCGAGACCCACATCCAGAACACGGCGCCCGGTCCGCCCGCCACCAGCGCGGTGGCGACGCCGGCGATGTTGCCGGTGCCCAGGGTCGCCGCCAGCGCCGTGCAGGCGGACTGGAAGGCGGTGGTGGCGCCGCGCCTGCCGTCGTCTCGGAAGGCCCTGCCCAGCGTGCCGCCGAGCCAGTACCGAATGCCGCGCAGCTGGAAAAAGCCGGTGGCAAAGCTGAACACCGCGCCGCAGAGCGCCAGCATCCCGATGGTGCCCGGCCCCCATGCCAGCTGATGAAGCGCCTGTAGGACAAGGCGCAGCGCGCCGTTTGCATACTCCATATCCCTTCCCCTTTGTCGTCAGTGTCAGGATATATATATGCGGGATTTCGCCCCGGTTTGCGGCCTTTGCCGGCAGACGCGGCGCTGAAAGGGCAAAAAGAGCGGGGCCCCGTTCGCGAGGGTCCCGCCCGGATGTGTTTGCTTATTCGTGCCGGATGGCTTCCAGGGCGCTGATCTTGGTGGCGCGGATGGCCGGCCACAGGCCGGACAGGATGCCCACCAGGGTGGAGAATCCAAGCCCCAGCAGCACCAGCCACGGCGGAATGATGGAGATTGCGCCGCCCATGCCGCCGTACATGCCACCCAAGCTGTTCAGCAGGCCGCTCAGGTCGATACCGCCGCCGCCAAACAGCGCGGCGATGGTGTTGATGTTGTTGAGGATGGCCGACGCGGCGTAACTCAGCGCCACGCCGATGATGCCGCCCAGCAGGCCGATGGCGCCCGCTTCCACCAGGAACATATTGCGGATCTTGCCCACCTCGCAGCCCAGCACCTTCATCACGCCGATCTCCTTGGTGCGCTCGTAGATGGACATCATCATGGTGTTGGCGATGTTCAGCGCCGCCACCAGCAGCGCCACCGCCGCCGTGCCGCCCAGGATCATCTGGCTCTTGACGACGCTGGCCTGCATCTCCTCGCGGATCTGGGTCAGGGAGTTGGTCTGCTCATAGCCGATGTCGTGGATCCAGTCTTCCACGGCGCCCACGTTGTCCACATCGTCCACCTTGACATAAACTTCCTGATAGCCGTTGTCCTGCTCCCGCATGACCGTGCCGTTGGAGATCATCACACTGCCGGAGGAGGTGTTTTTGTTGCCGCTCAGGCGCTGGTATTCCTTTTCCAGCAGTTTCATGTCCGCCACACGCATGGCGATGCCGGATTCGGTGAAATAGTGCTTGGATGTGTCCGACACGAACACCCCCATCACCACCAGCTGATACTCGCTGGATTTTTCGTTGCCGTTCGTGTCATAGGCGGTAAGCTTCAGGGTGAGTTTATCCTTGTTGATATCCACGAAAGGCGGAACGGGGTTTCCCAGAGAGTCAGTCTGCCCCGCCCAGCGCTGTCGCTTGCCGCTGTTGTAACTTTTGCGGGTATCCTGGAACTGATAGGCAAAGTTGGCGCCCACCAGCACGGGGATCTTCTTTTTTCCCAGGTTCACGTCCTCGGCGATCCAGTTGCCGCTTTGCAGCTGGAACCCCATTGCCTCCAGTGCGTTCATATCCACACCGTAGCAATCCCACATATACGCCTCGTAGCGATCGCCCTTGCCGGCAAGGATGCTGCCGTTGATGTTGTTGGCGGAGTAGAACGGCGTGGCTGCCACCACATGTTCATGCTTGCGGAACGTCTCCAGCATTTCATCGTCCAACTTGGGGGTGTCCCCCGTGGCGCCATAGGCATAGTTGTAAATCTGGATCTGGGTCAGGTCACCCCAGCTTTGCAGCATCGCCTCGTTCTGGGCGTTGCTGGCAATGCCCAGGCTGATCATCACGATGATGGCGAAGGTTCCCACCACCACGCCGATGACCGTCAGGGCCGTGCGACCTTTGCGTCTGCGAAGATTATCCGTGCTGAGACGCAGCAGGTCAGATATCTTCATCTTCATCCTCCAGCTGTGCAAGCTTCTTTGCCGCCTGCTTCTTGCGGATCACCACCACGATCACCGCCGCCACGGCGCCCACGCCGACCACGATCAGCGCCCAGCCCCAGACAGGCATGCCGCCGCCCACGTCTTCGCCCATGGTGGGATCCATCATGCCGGGATCCATCATGCCGGGGTCATCCATGGCCGGCATCGCCTGTACCGTGCAGGAAAATTCCTTTTCCAGCGAGGTCGTTTCGCCCTTGGCGTTTTCATAACTCAGGATGACCTTGCCGCTGATCACGCCCTCGGCGGAGGCCATCACGCTGAAATCCACTGAGTTTTCGGTGCCGGCGGCCACGTTGCCAAGGAACTGGCTCTGGCCGGGATTGGCGAGGTTTTCGCCCTGGATCTCGGCGGTGAGGTTGTTGATGGAGCTCTTGCCCTTGTTGACAAAGGTGACCGAGAGATACCCCTCCTCCCCCATCATCATGGTCTCGGGGGCCTCGATGTTGGTGATCTCAAACCGCTCGGGCTGGGTCACCGGGATGGAGATGGGCGAGGACACCGCCTCGCCGTTTTTGCTGGTCAGCTGCACGGTGATGCTCACCGCGCCGGGGTTCATCGTGGCGTCGGTGACCATCTTATAGCTGATGGTGCTGGTGGCGCCGGGCGCCATGGTGCCCACATAGGTGTTCATGCTGCCGCTGGCCAGGCTGATGCTCTTGGAATCGGTCGGGAAGGTCAGCCCCACCATCACGTCTTCCAGATTGGTGTTGCCGCTGGTGGTGAACAGGGTCAGTTCCAGGGTGAACTCCTTGCCCGCCTCCACGCTGGTGCCGCCGAAGGTGAAGTCCTTCACCATGATCTTGGGCACCTCCGCCGGGGCCGGAGAGGGCGACGGCGTGGGCTCGGGCCGCTCGGCGCACTGGTTGACCGGCAGGCTCCGCGTCACGATCTCGCGGACGTTCACCGGATCCTCGGTGATGATATCGAATTTGAAGGTGTTGTCGCCGCCGGTGTACTCGATGTCCTTGAATTCAAATTTGTAGGCGTGGATGGCGTGATCCGCCTCAGCGTAGGGCTCGATCGCGTCCTTGCCCACAAAGGAACCGGTGTTGATGCGCGCGCGCAGCTGGACGCCGTGGCTGTCCGCCCACTCATCCACCACGGTGATGGTGATGTCCGCTTTGCCGCCGGGGAAAAGCTGGCTGTCGTTCTTCACATCCACGCTGTAGTTGGAGATGAACGGCGCCTGAACCGCGGGCGTGCTGCTGGATGCGGAAGCGCTGCCCGACGCGGGAGCACCGCTCGAAGTGCCCGTGGAATTTGTGGGGGCGCTCTTGGCGGGAGCCGGCGCCGTGTTCGCGGCGTTCTGGGACGCGGACGGCGTGGAAGGCGCCGCGGGAGCCGCAGCCGGATCGTCCGCAAAAGCGGTCATGCCCGCAAAAAGTGACAGCGCCAGGGCCAGGGAAAGCGCAAGGCTTGTGATTTTTCCGGTGGTCTGTTTCATGGGTAATTTCCTCTCTCATTCGTCGGTGATACTGTCTGCCGGGACGGTGGTCTGAGGCTCCGGCGGCGCCTGCTGTTTCGACTCCAGAATATCCTTGAACAGTTCGGCCTGTTTTTGCGCCTTCTCCTGTTCGTCAACGAGAATGTTGCTCTCCACCTTGCCGTCGCGGATGGTGATGACCCGGTCCGCCACATCGGCCAGATCCCGTTCATGGGTGACCATCACAAAGGTGATGCCGTTTTCCTTCGCCATGGTGAGCATCCGGTACAGCACCTGCCGGGTGGTGGTGGAGTCCAGGTTGCCGGTGGGCTCGTCCGCAAAGATGACTTTGGGTTTTGCCACAAACGCCCGGGCGATGCCCACGCGCTGCTGCTGGCCGCCGCTCATCTCGGTGGGTTTGTGGTTCGCGCGCTTGCCCAGGCCCATCCGCTTGAGTTCCGCCCTGGCCAGCTCCAACCGCTTTTTCCGCGGCATCCCCCTGAACATCAGCGGAAGCGCCACATTCTCGGCGGCCGTGAGGTTCGGCAGCAGATTGTAACTCTGGAAGATGAACCCCAGGTGGGCCTGCCGGAACTTTGCCAGCTGGTTCTCGTTCATCGCGCTGATCTCGTGTTTGCCTATGTACACGCTGCCCTTTGTGGGCTTTTCCAGCCCGGCGAGCTGGTTGAGCAGGGTGGATTTGCCGCTGCCCGAAGGGCCCACGATGCAGCAGATCTCACCGGGCTCGATGGCAAGGTTCACATCGTTGAGGGCGATCACCTTTTCCTTGCCCACCCGGTACACCTTGCGCAGATGCTCCACGCAGATGATTGGCGCCATTCTTTCACCTCTTCGCTGCGGCCCTGGCGGCCGCGGTCGTTATAAAAGCCCCACAAGCGGGCTGATCCAACTGCTTTGGCTGGACTTGAACACCCAGTAATAGAGCACGGCGAACACCTCCCGCATGTAGCAGGGCATCACCGAGTTGAGCCCGATGCTGGCCGGGATGGAACTGACCTGTTCAAACCCCACCAGCCGGGCATAACAGCGGGCGCGATAGCAGTGGAACGCGTTTGTCACCACCGCCATGGGTTCGTCCGCGCCGATGCCCCGCTGCGCCAACAGTTCTTTGGCAAACAGCAGATTCTCCTCGGTGGAGGTGCTCTTCTGTTCCACCACGATCTGCTCCGCCGGCACGCCTTTGGCCTCCAGATAGCGGGCCATGGCCACCCCCTCCGGGATGGTCTCGCCGTTGCCCTGCCCGCCGGTGACCGCGATCACCACCTCCGGGTGCTCCTGCCAGTAGGCAAACGCGGCGTCCAGCCGGCGGCGCAGCAGATCGGAAGGGGTATCCTTTCGCAGGCCCGCCCCCAGTACCACAATGGCCCGCTCGTTCCCGCCTGCGCCGACGGCGTAGCCACTGACGGCCACAAAACCCAGCAGCAGGCAGAATACACCCGCCCCGCAAAAGAACAGGATCTTCAGCCAACGGCCCACCCCGGCGGAACAGAAGGCGTCGATGGGGCGGTGGAAGACCGCGTACACCCACAGCGCCGCCGTGAGGAGATACATCAGCAGGAGGCCGAAATTGAAATTGGAGCGAAAGCTGCGCAGCACACTGTCGGCCAGAAGAAGGACGGCCAGCGCCCACACGATGATGATCCTGATCTGCATTTTATTCCTTTTCAAGGGATGTGGCTCCCCCTCCTGCCGCGCGGGCCGGCGGTTCCATTCCGGCACAGATACTCATTCCTCGTAAAGAGCGTCACTGCGTAAACGAATCGCCCGCGGATAATATTTCATCCAGCGTTCGATCACAGAAGAATTTTGTTGCTCAGATCCTCTCCGTCCAGTTTTGCCTCGACCCCCAGCGCCGTGCAGACGGTCTGGCCGATGGCGCCGAATCCCAGCACGGTGCCGAGGTTGTTGTCCCGCTTCACCTCCGGGCCCGCCACCAGCAGCGGCACATACTCACGGGTGTGATCGGTGGTCTTGGTGAACCCGGGATCGCATCCATGGTCGCCGGTGATCATCACCACATCCCCGGGGCGCAGCTTCTCCAGCAGCGTGCCCAGGCCCCGGTCAAACTCGGTGGCGGCCGCGGCGTACCCGGGGATGTTGCGCCGGTGGCCATAGACCATGTCGAAGTCCACCAGGTTGATGAAAGCAAGGCCCTCAAAGTCCCGGTCCGCGAGTTCCAGCATGACCTTGATACCCTCGGTGTTGCCGCTGGTGCGGATCTTCTCGGTCACGCCCTCGCCGTCAAAAATATCGTAGATCTTGCCCACGCCGATCACATCCTTGCCGGCGGCCTTGAGGTAGTCCAGCATGGTCTTGGCGGGCGGCTTCAAAGAATAATCGTGGCGGTTGGAGGTGCGCTTGAAATCCGCCGCGCAGCTGCCCACGAAGGGCCGCGCGATCACCCGGCCCACGCCGTGCTCGCCCTTGAGCATATCCCGGGCCATCTGGCAGTACGCATACAGCTGCTCCAGCGGCACCACCTGCTCATGGGCCGCCACCTGGAACACGCTGTCCGCCGAGGTATAAACGATCAGCGCGCCGGTGCGCATGTGCTCCTCACCGTAGTCCTTCAGCACCTCGGTGCCGGAATAGGGCTTGTTGCACAGCACCTTGCGGCCGGTGAGCTTCTCAAACTGCTGGATCACCTCCGGCGGAAAGCCGTCCGGATAGGTGGGCAGCGCCCGGTCGCTCTCGATGCCGGCGATCTCCCAGTGGCCGATGGTGGTGTCCTTGCCGTTGCTGGCCTCCCGCAGGCGGGCACAGCTGCCCGCCACCGGATGCACCGGTTCGCCGCAGCACACACCGTCCAGGTTGAACAGGCCCAGGCGCGCCATGTTGGGCACCTGAAAGCCCGGGTCTTTGGCGATGGACGCCAGGGTGTTGGCCCCCACGTCGCCGAATTTGTCCGCGTCCGGCTCATAGCCGATGCCGAAGCTGTCCAGCACGATCAGAAACACGCGTTTTGTCATGATATCTTTACCTCCTTGCAGCGGTGAATGTCTGAAGATGGTTCCATTATACAATATTCCCCGCGAGAAGTTAAGCCGGAAAGCAGAGTTTTCCTCTGGTGTTCGAGCGGCATCGTTAAAACTTTCAAAAAAATGCCGCGCAGCCTTTGACGCGCTTGCAATCGGGTGTATAATATATGCTAGCCTGATTTGGCAATTGTTCTTTTGGGGAGGTTTTTACATGAACAGAATGCGTAAAACCAAGATCGTTTGCACTCTGGGTCCCTCTACGGACCGGGAAGAAGTGCTTCGTGATATGATCCTGAGCGGCATGAACGTGGCCCGCTTCAACTTTTCCCACGGCAGCCATGAGGAGCACAAGCGCCGACTGGACACCCTCAAGCGCCTGCGCGAGGAGTTGAACCAGCCCGTTGCCGCCCTGCTGGACACCAAGGGTCCCGAGATCCGGCTCAAGACCTTCAAGGGCGGCCAGGCCGAACTGAAGGAAGGCCAGACCTTCACCCTCACCACCCGCGAGGTGGAAGGCACTGCCGAGGGCTGCGCTGTCACCTACAAGGACCTGCCCGCCGATCTCACGGTGGGCAGCACCGTGCTGCTGGACGACGGCCTTATCAGCCTGACGGTCACCAAGCTCACCGACACCGACATCATCTGCCGTGTGGACAACGGCGGCGTCATCAAGGACCGCAAGGGCGTCAATGTGCCGGGCATCTCCCTTTCCATGCCCTATATGAGCCAGCGGGACAAGGACGACATCCTCTTCGGCATTGAGCAGGGCTTCGATTTTATCGCCGCCAGCTTCACCCGCAGCGCCCAGGACATCCAGGAAGTTCGCCGGCTGCTGAACAGCCACAATTCCCACATGCGCATCATCGCCAAGATCGAGAACCGCGAGGGTGTGGACAACATCGACGAGATCCTCACCGCCGCCGACGCGGTGATGATCGCCCGCGGCGACATGGGCGTGGAGATCGATTTCACCGAGATCCCTGTCATCCAGAAGGAGATCATCTATCACAGCTTTTCCAGCGGCAAGCCGGTGATCACCGCCACGCAGATGC
This sequence comes from Candidatus Allofournierella merdavium, assembly GCA_019118765.1. GTDB lineage: Bacteria > Bacillota > Clostridia > Oscillospirales > Ruminococcaceae > Allofournierella_A > Allofournierella_A merdavium. The sequence goes on from DWYI01000005.1 coordinate 35,488, forward strand.
TGGAGAGCATGATCGAGAACCCCCGCCCCACCCGCGCCGAGATCACCGATGTGGCCAATGCCATCTACGACGGCACCAGCGCCATCATGCTCAGCGGCGAGACCGCCGCCGGCAAGTACCCGGTGGAGGCGGTGCGCACCATGGCCGCCATCGCCGAGCGCACCGAAAACGACGCCAGCTACTTCAGCCGTATGCGCAAGGCCCCGGTGGATTCCCGCATGAGCATCGTGGGCGCCACCGCCCACGCCGCCGGCACCACCGCCGCGGACGTGAAGGCCGCTGCCATCATCACCGTGAGCAAGAGCGGCGAGACCGCCCGGCTGGTGAGCAAGGGCCGGCCCTCCACCCCGGTGATCGCCTGCGTGGTGGACGATTGGGTCCAGCGGCACCTGTCCCTGTCCTGGGGCGTCACTCCCCTGCTGATGCCCTACGCCCACAACACCGATGAGCTGATCGAACTGTCGGTCAAGACCGCCGAGAACGCCGGCCTTGTGCACACCGGCGACCTGGTGGTGGTGACCGCCGGCGTGCCGGTGGGCATCTCCGGCACCACCAATATGCTCAAGGTGCACATGGTGGGCGACTCGCTGCTGAACGGCGTGGGCATCGGCGAGCACAACGCCAAGGGGCCGGTTTGCGTCTGCCGCAGCAACCAGGACGTCAAGGCAAAATTCCGCAAGGGCGACGTGCTGGTGGTCCCCTACACCAACAACGAGATGCTGGACGCCATGCGTGAAGCCAGCGCCATCGTGGTGGAGGAAGCGGGCCTGAACAGCCACGCCGCCATCGTGGGCCTGACGCTGTGCAAGGCGGTGCTGGTGGGCGCCTCCGGCGCGACCCACACCCTGAAAGACGGTGCCATGGTCTCGGTGGACTGCGAGCGCGGCATCGTGCAGAGCATGGCCAACTGATCACAACAGCAAGACCTCCCCGTTTTACAGAGCGCGGCCCGCAGGCCCGCGCCCTGTTTGGCGGGGAGGTCTTTTTTTACGCGGCGCGTTCAGGGCCGCCGCCACCCTTTTCGGTAAAAAGGTCACGCTCCTTCGGGGCCGTAGACTGTCATGGACACGCCGGTGTCCCGCACCAGGATATCCCTGGGCAGACGCCAAAAGCGAAAACACACATACAGGTCTCCCGCCGCGCCGGAAACGTTGATGAGCTGGATCAGATAAAAAAGCCCGAAAAGCTTCTCCCCGGCGAAAACGTTCAGTGCCAGCAGCACAGCGCCCCACACCACCACCGGGGCCAGCGCCACCACAACATAAGCGCCTTTTGTAAAGTACTCATCGCTGCCGGCAAAGGCGTACAGGCCGGTGAAGCCGAACCGCACCCGCTTTGCGCCGAACCACTTCATACAGAGGCCGTGCACCAGTTCATGAAGCACCAAATACAGCACGCAGCAGACCAGAAACGCCGCCAGTGTCGGCGGGCTGGTGAAAACCGCAAACATGGGCGTGAACAAGAAGCCTGCCGCGAACATCGCCAGGGCAATGACGGTGGCAAGGCCGTTGACCAGCAGGATGAGCTTCGAATCGTTCTGCAGGTCGAGGTGCAGGATCTCCTGATATTCCCGGGGCAATTGCTGAAAGCAGTGTTTTCTCATGGTTTCCTCTCCGTTTCTCAGCACAATTGAACGCCCCGCGGCGGGTCGCAGGGCGCAGGGCATACTGAAGAATGCCGACGGGTCCGACGCGCGGCGTTTACGGCACCACCGCGGCGAGCACCTCGCCGATGGGGCGGCGGATGGTCAGCGCGGCTTCGGCGTCCCGGGGGGTGACGCTGAGGTTGATGACGGCCAGATCCCTGCCGCGGAAATAATCCACAAGCCCCGCCGCCGGATACACCGACAGCTGCGTACCGCCGATCAGCAGCATGTCCGCCTGCGAGACGGCCTCTACCGCCGCGGTCAGCGTCGCCGGGTCGAGGCCCTCGCCATAGAGCACAACGTCCGGCTTGATGATCCCGCCGCAGTCGCAGTGCGGCACCGCATCGGCCGATAGCACCGACTCCACCGGATAACTCTTTCCGCACCGCATGCAGTGGTTGCGGTACACGCTTCCGTGCAATTCCAGCACACGGCGGCTGCCCGCCTGCTGATGCAGGCCGTCGATGTTCTGGGTGATCACGGCGGTCAGTTTCCCCTGCTGTTCCAGCCGCGCCAGCGCAAAGTGCGCCGGGTTGGGCTTTGCCTGCGGATGGACCAGATACTTGCGGTAGTAATCAAAAAACACATCCGTGTGCCGCAAAAAGAACTCGTGACTGAGAAGTTCCTCCGGCGGCCGGCCGTAGGCCTGCAGCGCGGCGTACACCCCGTTGCTGCTGCGAAAGTCGGGGATACCGCTCTCGGTCGAAAGGCCCGCCCCGCCCAGGAACGCTATGCGCTTCGCCCGGCCAAACATCTCGGCCAGCTGCTCAAGCTGTGCATCCATCTTTATCGCCTCCCCGCCTTATCATACCACATTCCCCGCGCGCTTTCCATTGGTACCGCTCCGGTTTGCGGCCGCATCAGAAACGCCCCGGGGGCGAAAGTTCCCGGGGCGTTTTACCGGCCGGAATAGGCCGCAAATTCTTCTATGGCGCCATTGAACACATTCAGGTCGATAAAAGGTTCCTCGCCTTCGTAACCGGCCAGCCGGCCCCGGTCGGTGTACTGCCAGAAGGTCCAGTCCCTGCCGTCTCCCAGGCGCGGGGAGAAAAAGACGTTCCGGATCCAGATATCGTACTCCCCGTAGCCCCCCGCCAGATACCGCTCGTACGCGCTGCCGGTGGCATAGATCACCGGGCGCATGCCATAGTGTTCTTCCAGGCGCTGCAGCAGCAGCGAAAGTTGTTCCGTCACCGCCTCACGGGGCGGCGGACGCAGCTTTTTTTCGCCGTAAAGTTCCACATCCACCACAGGCGGCAGCATTCCCTCAAAGGGTTCCACCGTCCGGATGAAATTCTCCGCCTGCGTGTCCGCCCCGCTGTCAAAGCTGAAGAAATGGTACGCGCCGATCCGCAGCCCGGTCTGCCGCGCCTGCGTCCAGTTGTACTGGAAATTGGGGTCCGCCGAACCGCTGCCCTCCGTCGCCTTGATGAACGCGAACGAGATCCCCTGTTCCGCGAGCAGCGGCCAGTCGATCTGCCCCTGATAAGCGGACACATCTACGCCCCGCACCGGGTATCGGGCCGGAGAGGGGGCGTTCAGGCGGGGCAGCCCGCCGCTCACCCACAGGCTCACGGCGGCGGCCGCCAGCAGAACAGCGGCCAAAAAGCCAACTGCCACCGCGGGTTTGGAGGGCCCAGGGGCTCCGCCCGGCCGCCGCGGGAAGGGAAAGTACTGTTTCATCGGTCTCTCCTTGTATCCACAAAACAAAAACGGGGCAAGCGCAAAGCGTCTGCCCCGTTCTGGCGGAAAGAGAGGGATTCGAACCCTCGGTGGGTTTATGGCCCACACACGATTTCCAGTCGTGCGCCTTAGACCAGCTCAGCCATCTTTCCAGTTTATACTGCGGTTTCAAAAGCCGCTTATATATAATACCGAAAAGATCGCATTCTGTCAAGCCCTTCGGCGCAAAAAATGCCTGCTTTTCAGCAGGCATTCCCCGGGTCACTCCACGCGGGCGGGATAATACAGATTGTTACTGATGAACTCCAGCTTATCCTTCAGCGCCTGCTCCATGGTGGCCACCACATTGACCATATTCGCCACCGACTCGTTGACCTCCATCAGCTGACAGAAATCCACATCCTCCATGGCGATGACACGCTGCAGCTTTTCGCCCTCAGCGTTCAGGATATGGCTGAGAGCGGTCTCCTCCAGGGCGATGCTCTCCAGCAGGTCGGTGACGGCCTGGCACATGGTGACGGGATTGGAATGCATCGCGATAACGGGCATAGACATGAGGCATACCTCCTGATGAAATGGTGTGGCAACACGTTGGTGTTGACTACCCCACTATATGCCCGGGGCGGCGTTTTGTTCCGCCCGGCAGCAAAAAAGAGCAGGGGCATGTTCCCCTGCTCTTTTGGTCTTAGCAGCCCAGATAGGCTTTGCGCACCTCGATGTTGTTGGCCAGCTCGTCGGCGGGGCCTTCCATCTTGATGGTGCCCGTCTCCAGCACATAGGCCCGATCGGCGATCTCCAGCGCCATCTTGGCGTTCTGTTCCACCAGCAGCACGGTCACGCCGTCCCGGTTCACATCCTCAATGATGTGGAAGATCTCCTTCACCAGCAGCGGCGACAGGCCCATACTGGGTTCGTCCAGCAGCAGCATTTTGGGTTTGCACATCAGCGCGCGGCCGATGGCCAGCATCTGCTGCTCGCCGCCGGACAGGGTGCCCGCCTGCTGTTTACGCCGTTCCTTCAGGCGCGGCAGCCGCTCAAACACCCTTTCCAGATCGTCCGCGATGGCATCCTTCGAGTCCCTGCGGGTGAAGGCGCCCATCTCCAGGTTTTCCTGCACCGAGAGGTGGCTGAAAACCCGGCGCCCTTCCGGCACCTGGGCCAGCCCCAGCCGGATGATCTTGTGCGCCTCCATGTGGCTGATCTTCTGGCCCATGAAATCGATCTCGCCGCTCTTCAGTTTGAGAAGGCCGGAGATGGCGTGCATCGTGGTGGTTTTGCCCGCGCCGTTGGCGCCGATCAGGGTGACGATTTCTCCCTCGTTCACATGGAAGGAGATATCCCGGATGGCGTGGATGGAGCCGTAAAAGACATTGATATCGCTCACGCGAAGCATCTCGCCCATGGATCAGTCACCTCCCAGATATGCCGCAATGACCTTGGGGTTGTTGCGGATGGATTCGCCGGTGCCCTGCGCGATCACCCGGCCATAGTCCAGCACATAGATGTACTCGCAGATGCCCATGACGAAGTTCATGTCGTGCTCGATGAGCAGGATGGCCAGATCAAAGCGGTCGCGCACCGCCTTGATGGTGTTCATCAATTCTTCCGTCTCATTGGGATTCATGCCGGCGGCGGGTTCGTCCAACAACAGCAGCTTTGGGTTGGTGGCCAGCGCCCGGGCGATCTCCAGCTTGCGCTGCTTGCCGTAGGGCAGGCTGGAGGCGGGCAGTTCCGCCTCCTTGTCCAGATCGAAGATCTTGAGCAGCTGCATCGCCTGCTTGTTCATCTGGCGCTCCTTTTCCCGGAAGCCGGGCAGGCGGAAGATGCCGGTCCACATGGAATACTTGACCTGGTTGTGCAGGCCGATCTTCACGTTGTCCAGCACGCTCATCTGGTTGAACAGGCGGATGTTCTGAAAGGTGCGGGCAATGCCCGCCTGGTTGATCTTCGCCGGCTGCTGGCCGGTGATGTTCCTGCCGTCCAGGATGATGTCGCCCTCGGTGGGCTTATATACGCCGGTGAGCATGTTGAACACCGTGGTCTTGCCCGCGCCGTTGGGGCCGATCAGGCCGTACAGCTGGCCCTTTTCCATCTTCATATCAAGCTGCGCCACAGCCTGCAGGCCGCCGAAGGCGATGCCCAGGTTGGTTACTTCCAGCAGTGCCATACCTCACGCCTCCCCCTTCTCGCTCTGCGCGCCATCTTTTTTGCGCCGTGCCATCCACTGACGCAGCTTCGGGTTCTCCGCGATCCGCTCGGCCATCTGCTCGCGCCAGGCCACGATCTGCGGGCTCTGGTTGAAGATCATCATCACGATCAGCACAATGGCATACACCAGCATGCGGTAATCCGCCACGCCGCGCAGCAGTTCGGGCAGCACATACAGTACCGTGGCCGCGATCATGGAGCCGCGGATGTTGCCGATGCCGCCCAGCACCACGAACACCAGCACCAGGATCGAAGTGTTGTAGTCGAACTTCTTGGCGGCCAGCGCCGAAAAGTTCAGCGCGTACAAAACGCCCGCCATGCCGGCAAACACCGCCGACACGATGAACGCCATCAGTTTGTACTTGGTCACGTTGATGCCGGTGGCCTCGGCGGCGATGCGGTTGTCGCGGATGGACATGATCGCCCGGCCCGCGCGGGAGTTGATGAGGTTGAGGATCACGAACAGGGTGATCAGGATCAGGATGATGCCCGCCAGGAAGGTGGACGCCTTTTTCATGCCGCTGATGCCGATGGCGCCGTTGATGATCACGTCGCCGTCCGGCGCCAGGCCCATGGAGGCGGAATCCTTGATGGAGAAATGGAACCCGGCGGAATCAATGCCCAGATACACGGTGTTCAGAACATTTTTGATGATCTCGCCGAAGGCCAGCGTCACGATGGCCAGATAGTCGCCCCGCAGCCGCAGCACCGGGATGCCGATCAAAAAGCCGAACACGCCGGCCACCACACCGCCGATGAGCATGGAGAGCGCCAGACCCAGCACAGAGGGCATGTTGGAACCGCTGACCACCCAGAACACCGCGCCGGAGAAGGCGCCCACGCTCATGAAGCCGGCGTGCCCCAGGCTCAACTCGCCCAGAATGCCCACGGTGAGGTTCAGGGAAATGGCCAGCACCACATAGGTGCAGATGGGCACCAGCATCCCCTTCATGGAGTTGTTCAGGATGCCGCCCGAGGCAAGGCCTTGGGCGACGATGTAAAAGAGCACGACGATCGCATAAGTAATCAGATTGCTGCGCGTGGTCTTTTTCATGTTTTTCAAAGCATTCATCACGGCCACCTCACACCTTCTCGTTCATCGGTTTGCCCAGCAGGCCCGTGGGGCGCACCAGCAGCACGATGATCAGCACCGCGAAAACAATGGCGTCCGCCAGCTGGGTGGAGACGTAGGCCTTGCTCAGGATCTCGATGACGCCCAGCAGCACGCCGCCCAGCATGGCGCCGGGGATGGAGCCGATGCCGCCGAACACCGCCGCCGTGAAGGCCTTGATGCCGGGCATCGCGCCGGTGGTGGGCTGCAGCGAGGGGTACGCGGAGCACAGCAGCACGCCGGCAACCGCCGCCAGCGCCGAACCGATGGCGAAGGTCAGGGCGATGGTGGAGTTCACGTTCACGCCCATCAGCTGCGCCGCGCCCTTGTCCTCGGAGACCGCCAGCATGGCATGGCCCAGTTTGGTGTGGTTGACGAAAGCACTCAATCCCACCATGATGATCGCCGCCGAGATGATGGTGACCACCGTCTCGGAGGAGACGACGATCTGCCCGCCGGCCAGATGCAGTTCCAGCGCGTGGATATTCACCACAGAGGTGAAGTTCTTGGGGTCGGAACCCCAGATGAGCAGCGCCAGGTTTTGAAGCAGATAGCTCACGCCAATGGCGGTGATCAGCACCGCCAGCGAGGGAGCGCCCCGCAGCGGCTTGTAGGCAAACCGCTCGATGACCAGCCCCAGCACCGTGCACAGCACCATGGACAGCAGGACCGCCGCCAGCGGCGGGATCCCCATCTGATTGACCGCGATAAACACGATGTAACTGCCCACCATGATCACGTCGCCGTGGGCGAAATTCAGCATTTTGGCAATGCCATACACCATGGTGTAGCCAAGGGCAATAATGGCATACACACTGCCGAGGCTGATGCCATTGATCAAATAGGAAAGTAACTCCATGCCCGATTCCCCTTTTCTTCCGCCGGCCTTCCCCCGCCCCTCCAAAATCGGGGAGGGCCGGCCCGCAAATATCTTACTTATTATAGCACTGTTCTAAAGTGCGCACAAGAAAAAAATGGCGCAAGCGCCGCCTTTTTGACGGAAAAAGGGTGCCGGCTTTCCGCCGGCACCCCCCTTGGTGCTGTATTGAGTTTACGCGATCACATCGCGGTGTAAGCGCCGTTCTGGATCTTCATGGCGCGGGGAGCCTTGTTCACCTCACCGGTGGCAGCCCACTTCATGCCCTCGCCGGTCAGGCCGTCCACCGTGATCTGGGTCATGGCGCCCTTCAGCGCGTCGCACAGGGTGGAAGCGTCCATATCAGCGGTCGCGCCGGACTGCTCAATGGCAGCCAGGATGGCGTACACACCGTCGTAAGCGTCGGCAGCGAACTGGTTGGGAATCTCACCGTACTGCTCCTGGTACTTGGTGACGAAAGCCTGGGTGGCCTCGTCGTCGGCATCCGCCACAAAGGGGGTCAGCAGCATGACGCCCTCGAACAGGGACAGATCGGCGCCCTCGATGGTCAGCAGGCCGTCCAGGCCGTCGCAGCCGAAGATCAGCGCGTCGTAACCCTGCTTATCCATCTCCTGAATGATCAGGTTGGCCTCATTGTAGTAGATGGGCAGGAACACCAGCTCGGCGCCGGCGTCCTTGGCCTTCTGGACCTGCACGGAGAAGTCGGTCTTGCTGTCGGCGGTGAAGGCCTCGTCAGCAACGACCTCCAGGCCCTTGGTACCGGCCTCTTCCACGAACTTGTCGCGGATGCCCTTGGAGTAGGCATCGGAGCTGTCGTAGATGATGGCGATCTTGGTGGCCAGGCCGTTGTCCGCAATGTAATCAGCGGAGGCAATGCCCTGGTTGGGGTCGGTGAAGCAGACCTGGAAAGCGTTGTCCTCCGCGATGACGTCCACGTTGGAGGCGGACGGGGTCAGCAGGAACATGTTGTCCGCGGCAGCCTCGGGCGCAACGCTCAGGCAGGGCTGGGTGGTAACGGTGCCCAGCAGCACCTGCATCCCCCAGTCTTTCAGGGTGTTGTAGGCGTTCACGGCCTTCTCAACGTCGTTCTCGTCATCCTGGAAGTTCAGTTCGAACTGGATGCCGCCCTTGGCGTTGATCTCATCCACGGCGATCTGAGCGCCGTTCTTCACAGCGTTGCCGTAGGTGGCAGCGCCGCCGGTGGTGGGCCCGATGCCGCCGATCTTGAAGACGCCGCCGGTGGCGGAAGCGCCCTCAGAAGCAGAGGCGGGGGCGGAAGTGCCCTCAGAAGCGGGCGCAGAACCCGCGGAGGACGAAGGGGTAGAGCCGCAGGCCACCAGGCTGAACGCCATAGCGGCCGCCAGCGCGGCACTCAAAAACTTTTTCATATGTGTTCCCTCCTGTTTTGGGGATCCGGGAGAGCAGCGCTCCTCCGTCGCTTTCCCGAATCTTTGTTTCCTAACATTATAATCACATTCGCCGCAAGATACAATTCGCTATTTTTACATACTTTTTACCGTTGTAAAGCGGCATAGTGGATACTTTGCATAAATTTTTCGCCTTGTTTTTCAAATAATTGACCATCGACGACAAAGAACAGCCGCTGAAGCAGGTTTTCCGGCCGCGGCTGTGTTTTCTTTGCGCAGGCCATTGAAAAAGGCGGCGTTTTTTGTCATAATAGGTGTATTATTTCCATAAAGGTAGGAGTTGCTGGTATGCAGTTGCTGGAAGAACGGATCATTCGGGAGGGGCAGGTTCGCCCCGGCAATGTTTTGAAGGTGGATTGTTTCTTGAATCATCAGTTGGACGTTGCGCTGCTGGATGAGATCGGCAAGGCGTTTTATGATGTTTACAAGAACGACGGGATCAACAAGATCCTTACCATTGAGGCGTCCGGCATTGCCATCGCCTGCATGACCGCCCGCCACTTTCATGTGCCTGTGGTGTTTGCCAAGAAGGCCAAAAGCAAAAACATTGACGGGGAAGTGTACACCTCCACCGTTCATTCCTTCACCTATGGGCGGGACTACGACATCACCCTTTCCAAAAAATTCCTCGGCCCGCAGGACAAGGTGCTGATCGTGGACGATTTCCTGGCGGTGGGCAAGGCCATGCACGGCCTGCTGGACGTGTGCAAGCAGGCGGGCGCCACGGTGGGCGGCATCGGCATCGCCATTGAAAAGGGGTTCCAGCCCGGCGGCGAGGCACTGCGCAGCCAGGGCTACAAACTCACCAGCCTTGCCATTGTGGACTACATGGACGACGAGGGCAACCTGCGGTTTCGCCAGCAGCCGTGAGGCACTGAAAAAACGGGTGCGGGCGCAGGTGCGTTTCGCTTAAAAAACACGGCCGGCCGCTTTCGCGGCCGGCCGTGTTTTTTGGTTTCTTCAGGCCTGCTCTTTTTCCTTGAGCCGGTTGATGATCAGCGCATAGCCCCCGTTGCCGTACTGGATGCAGCGATTGATGCGGCTGATGGTGGCGGTGCTGATCTCCACCTCCCGGACGATCTGTTCGTAGGTCTTGCCGTCCAGCAACATCTTGGCCGCCTCCAGGCGCTGCGCCATATCGGCGAGTTCCTTCATGGTGCAGAGGTCCTCAAAAAAGGTATCGCACTCCTCCATATTTTCCAGCGAGAGGATCGCTTCAAACAGGGCTTTGGTGGTTTGATTTTTCAGACGAGCTTTCTCAACCATGATACACCTCGCACATCCTTTGACTTTTTACTCAACTAAAGTCTAACACAATCTCTTTCAGATTGCAAGGCATCGAATAAAAAAACACTTTATTCACTGCCCGCGGGTCGTGCGAAGCTGCCCGGCGCCCTTGTCGCCGCCCAGGCATCTTACTCGCGCAGCAGGTCGCTTCGGATATCACTGGAGAGGGCGGTGCGCACCGCGCCGCTTTCGGCCAAAAGGCACACCAGCAGCGTGCCCAGCCCGATGGCGCCGGCGCAGAGCAGCACCGATACCAGCAGAGCGGGCAGCGTGTGACCGAACATATAGTTGCCCAGCAGCCACCGGGCGGCGCAAAGCCAGACCGCGGCGCCCGCCGGCAGACCTATCCCAAGGCCCCAGGCACAGCGCAGCAGCGTTTCCCGCCGCAGCATGGAGGCCACATCTCTCCGGGCCATGCCTGCGCTGCGCAGCAGGGCGAACTCCCGCCGGCGCAGTTGGGTCTCGGCGCCGATGGAACCCAGCAGCGCCGCGGCACACCCCAGCGCCGCCAGAATCTCAAATCCGCCGGCAAAAACGTTCAGCAACACCCGCACCGCCTTTTGGTAGACCCGGGTGGGTGAGGTGGGAGTGAGGTCCTCGATCTGCCAGCCGGTGTTGGTCTGGCCGCCGGCGTAGCGCTCACTGGCGCCCAGCTCCGCCAGCGTTTGTTGCAGCGCGGGGGTGAGACGGGAAGAGTCCTCCGTGTCCACAAAGAACTCGAATTCCCGCTTGTCCTCACCGGCGACCGCCGTGCCCCGCAGCGCGTCAAAGGCGCCCTGGCTGGTGACGAGCACCCCATTGGGATACATGGACATGTAGGTGTTCTGCCAAAGCACTCCCGCCGGCAGCGGCGAGGTGCAGACGTCTGTTACCGCCATAGCCTGTTCCGTGCCCTCGTTCAGCGATTCGCCGGCGGAAAACGCCGCCCGGCCGTCCTCCGGCGGGGCGTACACGCAGGCGAGGCCGCTCTGCGCCTCGGGCAGCGCGCCGCCGTACCACCGGGCAAAGCTCTCGTCGTCCAGGGTGATGAGGACGGCGCTGCGGGTCTCGCTCTCCCACACGCGCCAGCCGGTGCGCTCGGTGACCCAAACGTCGTCGCCGGTAATGTTGTGCGCCGTCTGCCGGAGACTTGTGAGCAGCTGGGCGGTGTCGATGTTTTTCGCCCAGAGGTAGACCCGGTAGGAATAGGTTGCAAACTGGCTCTCGTACCCCTGCAGCAGGCCGCGGCAAAAGCCATCCGCCATACAGATCAGCAGCGCGCACACCACGATGACGCTGACCTGGGTGCGAAAGCGCCCGCCGGCCCGCCGCACGCTGCGGCTCGCCAGCAGGGCGGTCGCGCTGCGGGGTTCATGGCGCCGGACACTGCGGGGCGGGGTCTCGGCGGCGCCCCGCACCGCCTCGATGGGCGTCAGGCGCGCCGCACGCCGGGCCGCGCCTCTGGCGGCCAGCAGCAGGGTGATCACCGGGCAGGCCAGCGCCAGCGCCACCGCGCCGGGGGTGATGATGAGATGCACCTCCCGCACGCCCCGCACCGTCAATTCCTCAAGGAAGGGCGCCAGCAGCCGGAAGGTGACGGCCAGCCCGCCCGCCGCGCACGCAACCCCCAGCGGCGCGGCAAAGGCCGAGAGGAAGAGCGCGTCCAGCCACACGCTCTGGCGCAGCTGGCGGCGGGTGGCCCCCACGCTGGCCAGCTGGCCCAGCATCCGGGTGCGCTGGGCCAGGGACATCACAAAGGCGCCCCGCAGCAGCACCGCCAGAAACACCACCAGCAGCGCCGCCACCAGCTGTGCCGCCGCCAGCACGATCTGGGAAAAACCGGACTCCATTTGAAAAGACGCGGCAAGAGAAAGGCCGCCGAACTGCACCGCCGCCAGCATGGCCGAGCACACCAGGGCGGAGAAGGCCACGAACCAGGTGCGCGCGCCGCCCCGCAGCCACTGCCGCCAGGTGATGAGGAACATCGCTTTCATGCCCGCACCTCGTCTTTCACGATGCGGCCGTCCCGCAGGCGGAGGATGCGCCTGGCCTGCAATGCCAGCGTCTCGTCGTGGGTGATCATCACAATGGTCTGGCCGGTGGTCTCGTTGAGCCGCACCAGCATCCGCATCACCTTCTCGCTGGCGGCGGAGTCCAGATTGCCGGTGGGCTCGTCCGCCAGCAGCAGCGCCGGGTGGGTGATGAGGGCGCGGGCGATGGCCACCCGCTGCTGCTGACCGCCCGAAAGCTGGGCCGGAAAGGCCCGGCGCTTGCCCTCCAGGCCCAGGCAGGCCAGCAGGTCCAGCACCCGGGCGGGGTCGGCGGAGCGGCCGTCCAGCAGCAGGGGCAGGGTGAGGTTCTCCTCCACCGTCAAAAGCGGCACCAGATTGTAAAACTGGTACACGAGCCCGATCTGCCGGCGGCGGAACACCGTCAGCTCCTCCTCTTGCTGGTCGTAGAGCGAGACGCCGTCCAGGGTGATGCGGCCGGAAGTGGGCCTGTCCACCCCGCCCAGCAGATGCAGCAGCGTGGATTTGCCCGACCCGGACGCCCCCATCACCGCCACGAACTCGCCCCGCTCCACGGTCAGCGACACGCCGTCCAGCGCCCGCACCGCCGCATCCCCCGCGCCGTACACTTTTGTGAGTTGTTCCACCTGTAAAAACGACATGGTATCCCTTCCTTTCACCTCTCAGGATACGCCGCCGGGGTGACTGCCCGGTGACGGGCGGGTGACAGTTTGGTCATCCGAATAGAAGCGCAGCACGAAGCGGGGGCCGTGGGGCCCGTTTTCCGCCCGCACCGTTCCCCCCTGCCCCTGGGCGATGGCCTTTGCCAGCGCCAGGCCGATGCCCGCGCTGCCGGGGGCGGCGTCCCTGCCCCGCCAGAACCGCTGGAACAGGTGGGGAAATTCTTCCCGGGCAATGGGCGGGCCGTCATTCTCCACCGCCAGTTCCGTGTAAAGCGTATTCCCTTCGCAGGAAAGCCTCACTGTGCCGCCGGCATCCGTGTGCTCCGCCCCGTTCTTTGCCAGGTTCGTCAGCGCCTCCAGCGTCCACGCCCTGTCGCACAGGCAGCGGGCCTGCCCCTCTTCCACCCGCAAGGACACGCCGCGGTCCGCGCACAGCGGCCCGACCAGCCGCGCGGCCTCCCGCAGCAGTCCGCCGGCGTCGACAGGCTGTCGGTCGAACCGGACGACGGCGGCGTCCAGACGGCAGAGTTTGAGCAGCTGTTCCACCAGCCAGCGCATCCGCTCGGCTGCCTCTGCCACGCGGCGGGCGCAGGCGGCCTTTTCCTCCGGGGGCACGGCCTCGCCCTCCCACAGTTCGGTCTGCAGCAGGATGGCGGCGATAGGCGTTTTCAGCTGGTGGGCCACGTCGCCCAGAAAGTCGGCCAGCAGGCGCTTGTCCGCCTCCAGCGCCCCTTTCTGTTCGCCCAGGACGGTGGTGATCTTGTAGATGTCGTCCCGCAGGGCGCTCAACTCCCCTTCTTTTTGGGTGCGGATGTCCAGGATGCGGCCGCCGGTGTAGACGCTGGCGAGATACTCGGAGAGCCGGTCGATCTCCCGGGCGCGCCGGGTGCAGAACCCGGCGGCCAGTGCCAGACAGGCGGCGCCGCACAGCGCGGCAAAGAGCGCCGCGCCCGCGCCGCAGAAAAACGCCCCCGCCGCGGCGGACAGCGCCCCGGCCAGCAGGATCTCCAGCAAAAAGGTTTTTGCTTCCCGGCTTCTCATGGCTTATCCTCCCATCGGTAGCCGATGCCCCGGACGGTGACGACGCGCGCGCCCTCCCGGCCCAGCTTTTCCCGCAGCCGCTTGACGGTGACGGTGAGAGTATTGTCCTCCACAAAGGCGCCGCCCTCGTCCCACAGGGCCTGCAGCAGCTGCCCGCGCTCCCACACCCGCCCGGCCTGGGAGACCAGAAGCAGCAGCAGACGGTATTCCTGGGCGGTGAGTTGGACGGGAGCGCCGTCCAGCGTGACCTGGGCCGAGCGGGCGTCCACCGTGAGCGCGCCGAACACCGCCGCCGGCTTTGCGCCCCGCCGCCGCAGCACCGCCCGCAGACGGCTGACCAGTTCCCGCGCGCGGAAGGGCTTTGCCACATAGTCGTCCGCCCCTTCCTCCAGGGCACGCACCACGCTGTCCTCATCGCTGCGGGCGGTGAGGATGATCACCGCCGCATCCCCCGCCGCCCGCACCGCGCGGCACACCTCGTAGCCGCTGCCGTCCGGCAGGCCAAGATCGATGAGGGCGGCATCAAAAGAGCACGCGCCGATCCGTTCCCGGGCGCGGGCGGCGGTGGGCGCGATCTCGATGCTCCAGCCCTCGGTGCGCAGCAGTGTCGCCAGCGGACGGGAGATGGCCTCCTCGTCCTCCACAAGCAGCACGTTCATGGTCTCTTCTCCCCCTTTCCCCTTTAGTATAATGCATTTTTCGGCCGCGCGGGTGACGGTTTCGTCACACAGCGCATTGCCGCGCGGGCTTCGTTCCCGCCGTTCTCCACGGTCCCTTGCGCAAAGCCGCATACCGCGCGGCACAAAAAAAGAGAGTGAGCGGTTCGCTCACTCTCTTTGTGAATCATTCAACCTTTACAGGTCTTGGCTTACTTCACCATGCCGGCAACTTCGCTGGCGAAATCGTCCACGCGCTTCTCCAGGCCCTCGCCCTTCTCGTAGCGGGTGAACTTGACGATCTTGATGTCGCCGCCCAGTTCCTTGGCCACCTTGTCGGTGTACTTGGCAACGGTCAGCTCGGGATCCTTGACGAACTCCTGATCCACCAGGCAATTCTCCTTGTAGAACTTGCCGATGCGGCCCTGGACCATCTTCTCTTTGATGGCGTCGGGCTTGTTGGCGTTCTTGGGATCGTTGGCGATCTGCGCCAGCAGGATCTCCTTCTCCTTGTCCAGCACCTCGGCGGGCACTTCGCTCTCGCACAGGTAGCCGGGGTTGGCGGCGGCGATCTGCATGGCAACGTCGCGGCCGTAGGCGGCGAAGGCGGGGTTGGCAGCCACCTCGGGGGTGGTGTCGAACTGCACCAGCACGGCATGGGTGCCGCCGGCATGGATGTAGGCGGCGCACACGCCCTCGTAGCGCACAAAGCGGCGGATCTTGATGTTCTCGCCGATGACCAGGATCTTCTCCTTCAGGGCAGCCTCCACGGTCTCGTCGCCCATCTTGCAGGCCAGCAGCGCGTCCACGTCGGCGGGGTTCTGCTGGGCCACAACGGCGGCCACGTCCTTCACGAAGGTCTGGAACATCTCGTTCTTGGCCACGAAGTCGGTCTCGGCGTTCACTTCCAGAACAACGCCCACATTTCCCTCAACGCAGGCATAGACCATGCCCTCGGCGGCGATGCGGCCGGCCTTCTTCTGCGCGGCGGCCAGGCCCTTCTCACGCAGGTACTCCACAGCCTTTTCAAAGTCGCCGCCGGCCTCGGTCAGCGCCTTCTTGCAGTCCATCATGCCGCAACCGGTCTGCTCGCGCAGGTTCTTCACGTCTTGTGCGGTAAAAGCCATTTTAGAAATCCCCTTTCCTGTCTCTTTGTCGATCGGTCTCAGGCTTCGGCCTGCTCAGCGGCCTCGGTCTCCTCGGCAGGAGCGTCCTGCTGGCCCTGACGGCCCTCCAGAACGGCGTCGGCCATGGCGCCGGCGATCAGCTTCACGGCGCGGATGGCGTCGTCGTTGCCGGGGATCACATAGTCGATCTCATCGGGGTTGCAGTTGGTGTCCACAATGGCCACGATGGGGATGTGCAGCTTGCGGGCCTCGGAGACAGCGATGCGCTCCTTGTGGGGGTCAACGATGAACATGGCCTTGGGCAGACCGTGCATCTCTTTCACACCGCCCAGGAACTTCTCCAGCTTCTCGATCTCCAGCTCCAGCTTGGCAACTTCCTTCTTGGGCAGCAGATCAAAGGTGCCGTCCTCGCTCATTTTGTGCAGCTGCTCCATGCGGTCGATGCGCTTGCGGATGGTGCGGAAGTTGGTGAGCATACCGCCCAGCCAGCGGGCGTTCACATAGTGCATGCCGCAGCGGGTGGCCTCGTCGCGGATGGACTCCTGGGCCTGCTTCTTGGTGCCCACGAACAGGATCTCGCCGCCGTCGGCCGCGACCTCACGCACGAAGTTGTACGCCTCGTCCAGCTTCTTCACGGTCTTCTGCAGGTCGATGATGTAGATGCCGTTGCGCTCGGTGAAGATGTACTTCGCCATCTTGGGGTTCCAGCGGCGGGTCTGATGACCGAAATGCACGCCGGCTTCCAGAAGCTGCTTCATAGATACTACTGCCATTGTCAAATCCTCCAATAAATTGTTTTTCCTCCGCATTGCATGCATGCTTTTCAACCCCTGCGGGCACAAAAAAGCAAAGCAATGCGTGCGTATTGCCGATATAGTATACCACAAGCGATCGTTGATTACAAGCGCTTTTTTGCGATTTTTTCAGCTTTCCAGCGCGAGATCGCCCGGGCGGATCCATCCCCTGCGGCGCATCAGGGTCCCCAGCAGCCAGCACAGCACCGCCGGCAGCACCACACAGATCAGCGCAAGGCCCGTCCAGTCGAAAGCGGTGATGGCCCCTTTCGCACCGGAGGCGACGTCCGCCACCCAGCCGCTGTACACGCCGATGGGCCCCACCAGTCCGCAGGTGCCCATGCCGGAGGAGACCGCCGGCCCGTTCATCTCCAGCCGGAACACGCAGGTGGCCAGCGGCCCGGTGACGGCGCTGGTGAGGATGGCGGGCAGCCAGATGCGGGGTTTTTTCAGGATGTTGCCCATCTGGAGCATGGAGGTGCCGAGGCCCTGGCTCACCAGCCCGCCCCAGCGGTTCTCCTTGAAGGAGAGCACCGCGAAGCCCACCATCTGCGCGCAGCAGCCGGCCACTGCCGCGCCGCCGGCAAGGCCCGTGAGGGAGAGCGCCGCGCAGATGGCCGCGGAGGAGATGGGCAGCGTGAGGGCCACGCCGATGATCACGCTGACCACGATGCCCATGACGAAGGGCTGCTGTTCGGTGGCCCACATGATGACCGTGCCCACGGCGGAGGCCGCCCTGCCGATGGCCGGCGCCCACCACAGCGCCAGCGCCGTGCCTGTAAAGATGGTCACAAGGGGGGTGACCAGGATGTCCACCTTCGTCTCCTTGGAGACCAGCTTACCCGCCTCGCAGGCCAGGATGGCGATGACCAGCACCGCCAGCGGCCCGCCCGCGCCGCCCAGGCTGTTGGCCGCCTGCCCCACGGTGATGAGGGAGAACAGCACCAGTGCCGGGGCGTTCAGCGCGAAACCGATGCTCACCGCCATGGCGGGCCCCGCCACCGACGAGGCAAAGCCGCCCATCTGGGTGAGCAGTTCCAGCCCCAGCTGGGTGCCCGCCGTGTTCAGGATGGTGCCGATGAGCAGCGAGGCAAAGAGGCCCTGGGCCATGGCGCCCATGGCGTCCACACCGTAGCGTCTGGCGCTGATCTTCACGTTCTTTGCGTCCGCATACGCCCGGATGGCGGCCAGTGCCTCCGCCAGCCGCTGCCGCGGCCTGCCCGGTTTGGCCGGGCTCTTCTGTTCTGTGTACATGATTCTTTCCCCTCCCGCGTTTTGTGCGAAGTTGTAGCATATTGTATTCTTTCCCGGGAATTTGTCAAGCACAGTGAAATCCCTTGCCGCCGTCGCCCGCTTTTGCTATACTGAATGAAAGTGCTGAAAAAGGGGCGTGCACACACCATGGTCATACAATATTATAAGGAGCGCAGCGAATATCTGAAGCGGGAGATGGAATTCAAGGTCTACGGACACGGCGGGCCGGTGTGCCTTGCCTTCAGCTGCGAGGGCGGGCGCTTCTACGACTGGGAGGACCGGGGCCTTGTGAACGCGCTGGGCTTTCTGATCGACGCGGGCCGGCTGCGGCTGGTCTGCGCCGACAGCATCGACGCCGAAAGCTGGCTTTCCGACGGCGAGGGCCGCCAGCGCGCGGAAAACCAGGAGCGCTGGTTCTGCTGGCTCACCCGGGAGCTGGTCCCCCGCGCCCGGGAACTGTGCGCTCTGCTGGCCGATGAAAAGCTGCTTGCCGCCGGCATCAGCCTGGGCGCCGGCCACGCCGCGAACCTCTATCTGCGCCGGCCGGACCTTTTTGGCGGCGCGGTCTGCCTGTCCGGCAGCTACACCGCCCGCGGCTGGTTCGGCGGCTATGCCGACGACCTGACCCTGCGCAACAGCCCCACCGACTATCTGCGGCTCATCCCCGTCGCCCAGCTTGCCCAATATACCGGCCCTTTCCTGCTCTGCTGCGGGCAGGGCCCCTATGAGGACCGTTTCCTGGCCGAGACCCGCGCCTTTGACGCCGCGCTGGCGGCCAGGGGCCTGCCGGTGCGCACCGATCTGTGGGGCGCCGACGTGAGCCACGACTGGCCCTGGTGGCAGAAGGAACTGGCGGTGCTGTTCCCCCGGATGCTGGACGCCCCGGATGGCGCGCCCCGTACATAACGCTTTTCATGCCGCGCAGGGTATCCCGCGCGGCTTTTTTGTCGCTTTCGCACAATCGCTCCCCCTTCTGTGCCGCCGCGATTGTGTGGAACACCGATTTTGGACCGGGCTCCCTCTGCCCTATTGCAATCCGAACCCCCATATGTTATTATTTTAGCATGATAAAGTAATAAAGCATTTTGCTTTGCTGGAGGGAACGCCATGAAAAAGGCTGTATCGTTTTTGACCGCCGCCGTACTGGCCGCCTCCCTGCTGGCCGGCTGCGGGCAGACCGGCGAGTCCGACTGGGAGTATGTGAAGGAAAAGGGCACCATGAAGATCGGCATCACCCTGTTTGAGCCGATGAATTACTACGACCCGGAAAACCCGGACAAGCTGATCGGCTTTGACACGGAACTGGCCGAGGTGGTGTGCGAAAAGTTGGGTGTCACCCCGGAGTTCGTGGAGATCGACTGGGATCAGAAGGTGTTTGAGCTCCAGAGCAAAAACATCGACTGCATCTGGAACGGCATGACCATTTCGGACGATTTGAAGGAGAATATGGACTTCTCTGTCCCCTACAGCGGCAACATGCAGGTCTGTGTGATCAACAGCGCCAACGCCGGCGTCTACACCGACCTTGCCAGCATGGCAAACGCGAAGATCGTGGCGGAGGCGGGCAGCGCGGGCCAGAAGAGCGTGGAAGCGGAGGACGTGCTGAAGGACGCCCAGCTCACCACCGTGCAGGCCCAGCGCGACACCCTGCTGGAACTGAAATCCGGCACCGCCGACGTGGCGGTGATCGACGCGGTGATGGCCTACGCCTCGGTGGGCGAGGGCACCGACTACGCCGACCTGATGGTGGTGGACGGCATCGAACTCTCCAAGGAGGAGTACGGCATCGGCCTGCGCAAGGGCAGCGACATGACCGAAAAGATCAACACCGCGCTGCAGGAGTTGACCGACGACGGCACCGTGGCGGCGCTGTCGGAAAAGTATCCCTCGGTGCTGGTCACGCTGGAACCGAGCGCCTGATCGAAAAATCCTCAAGAACCATTTGAACGCGCGCCGTCCGGGGCCATCGGCCCCGGGCGGCGCAGGTCTGCAATCCTGGCGCGCCCGGGCCCGCCGGAAAAAGGAGTTTTATTCATGTCGTTTTGGGACGTCACTCTGGAACTGCTGAAAGGGTTTCAAACCACCGTCGTGATCTTTGCCGGCACACTGGCCGCGGCGCTGCCGCTGGGGCTGGTGGTATGCTTTGGCTCCATGTGCCGCTTTGCACCGCTGCGCTGGCTCACCCGCACCTTTATCTGGATCATCCGGGGTACCCCGCTGATGCTGCAGGTGATCGTGGTGTTTTATGTGCCGGGCCTCGCCTTCGGCATGCCGGTACAAAACCGGCTGGCGGCAGTGCTGGCGGCCTTCATCATCAACTACGCGGCCTATTTTTCCGAGATCTACCGGGGCGGCATCGAGGGCGTTCCCCAGGGTCAGTGGGAGGCCGGACAGGTGCTGGGCATGACCCGGGGGCAGATCTTCCTCCGGGTGGTGCTGCTGCAGGTGGTCAAGCGCATCCTTGCCCCCATGAGCAACGAGATCATCACCCTGGTGAAGGACACCAGCCTCGCCCGGGTCATCGCCGTGGGCGAAGTGATCCGGGCCGCCCAGGACATCACCGCCCAGCGGGCGCTGCTGTGGCCGCTGTTCTACACCGGCGTGTTCTATCTTGTTTTCAACGGCGGGCTGACGCTGCTGTTCGGCTGGGCCGAAAAAAAGCTGAGTTATTACAGGGGGTGACGGACATGGCGATCCTGGAGGTGAAGGGCCTGCGCAAGGCCTTTGGCGGCGCGCAGGTGCTGCGCGGCGTGGATTTCAAGCTGGAACAGGGCCAGGCCCTCTCCATCATCGGCTCCTCCGGCAGCGGCAAGACCACCCTTTTGCGCTGTCTGAATTTTCTGGAGACGCCCGACGAGGGCCAGCTGTATGTGAAAGGCGAGGAACTGTGGGGGCCCGCATGCACCCAGCCGGTGCGGCAAAAGCGGCTGCACTTCGGCCTGGTGTTCCAGAACTTCAATCTCTTTCCCCAGTACACCGCGCTGCAGAACGTGACTCTGGCCATGGATCTGCTGGCCCGGGAGCGGCTGGGCAAGGCGGGCGCCAAACAGGCAGCGGCGGAAAACCGGGCGCAGGCGCAGGCGCTGCTGGGCCAGGTGGGCCTTGGCGACAAACTGAGCCACTACCCCTTCCAGCTGTCCGGCGGGCAGCAGCAGCGGGTGGCCATCGCCCGGGCGCTGGCGCTCCGGCCGGACATTCTGTGCTTCGACGAGCCCACCAGCGCCCTGGACCCGGAACTAACCGGCGAGGTGCTGCGGGTGATCAAGGGGCTGAAGAGCCGGAACACCACCATGATCGTGGTGACACACGAGATGGAGTTTGCCCGCAACGTGTCCGACCAGGTGCTTTTTATGGCGGACGGCGTGATCGAGGAGGCGGGAACGCCGGATGAGGTGTTCGGCGCCCCCCGGCGGGAGAAGACCCGGGCGTTCCTGGCCAACTGCCTGCGCCCGGTTTATTGAGAGCGCAGCACCTGCGGCAGCTTTCCCCTTGTGCGGCGGCAAGGAATGTGGTATTGTTTAAACAGCATCGCACCGGGCGGGCGGTGGTCTTCCACCGCCCGCCCGGTTTGCACCTGAACGAGGATTCCCGCCACGGGTATTCCGCGTGTAGACCTTAACGAGACGGAGGAATGAATATGATCCGCATTGGTATTATGGGTTACGGGAATCTGGGCCGCGGCGTGGAGTACGCCATTGCCCAGAATCCGGATATGCAGCTGGCCGCCGTGTTCACCCGGCGCGACCCCGCCTCCATCCGCACGGCGACGGCGGGCGTGCCGGTGCTGGCCGCCGACAGCGCCGCCGACATGAAGGACGAGATCGACGTGATGATCCTGTGCGGCGGCAGCGCCACCGATCTGCCCGAGCAGACCCCGGCGCTGGCCCGCTGGTTCAACGTGGTGGACAGCTTTGACACCCACGCCCGCATCCCCGAGCACTTTGCAGCGGTGGACGCCGCCGCGAAGGAGGCGTCCACCCTCGGCCTGATCTCGGTGGGCTGGGACCCGGGTCTGTTCTCGCTGAACCGGGTATACGCCAGCGCCGTGCTGCCCCAGGGCGAGAGTTACACTTTCTGGGGCAAGGGCGTGAGCCAGGGCCACTCCGACGCGATCCGCCGCATCGAGGGCGTGCAGGACGCGCGCCAGTACACCGTTCCGGTGGAGAGCGCGCTGGAGGCGGTGCGCAGCGGCAGCCAGCCCGTTCTGACCACCCGGCAGAAACACACCCGGGAGTGCTTTGTGGTGGCCAAGCCCGGCGCGGACACCGCCCGCATCGAAAAAGAGATCAAGGAGATGCCCAACTACTTTGCCGACTACGACACCACCGTGCATTTCGTCAGCCAGGAGGAACTGCTGCGGGATCACGCGGGCCTGCCCCACGGCGGCATGGTCATCCGCACCGGCAAGACCGGCCCGGAGGGCGCCAATACCCATGTGATCGAGTACCGGCTGAAGCTGGACTCCAACCCCGAGTTTACCTCCAGCGTGCTGGTGGCCTATGCCCGCGCCCTCTGGCGGATGTACCAGGCCGGCGAGCGCGGCTGCAAGACCGTTCTGGACGTGCCCCCCGCTCTGCTCAGCCCCCTGAGCGGCGAGGAACTGCGCGCCTCCATGCTGTAATGTTCAAAAGCTTTGCGAAAGGAGTTCTCCCATGAAATTTTCCATGATCCATGAAAACTACAATGTGAGCGACCTGGACCGCTCCCTCGAATTTTACCGACAGGCACTGGGGCTGGAGGAGGTGCGCCGCAAGCCGGCGGCGGACGGCTCCTTCATCATCGTATATATGGCCGTGCCCGGCGAGCCCTTTGAGCTGGAACTCACCTGGCTGCGGGACCATCCCCAGAAGTACGACCTGGGCGAGTGCGAATTTCACCTAGCCTTCCGGGTGGACGACTACGACGCGGCCCATGAAAAGCACAAGCAGATGGGCTGCATCTGCTATGAAAACCCGTCGATGGGCATCTACTTCATCCAGGACCCGGACGGATACTGGCTGGAGATCGTTCCCACCCGCGCATAAAATTTGCCCGGCCGCATCCGCGGCCGGGCTTTTCTGCGCCGTTTGGGGCTGTGGTCAATCCTGCCCGCTCACATGGAGGCAGCACAGCATCACAAAGAACACCACAAAGAGCAGCACCAACACGCAACGAACGATCATTCCCCTCTCCTCCTTCGCCGGTCCTGCCCTGATTCTATCCCTTTTCTGAAAAAAAACGGCTCGCAGTGTGGCGGCTGTTTTTGTTTTTGCATACCATGGACTAACGAAAGGGGTGGATCCTTGTGAACAATCAGACCGCGAATGTGGATTTCTACTTGGGCGCGCTGGGCCCCCATGGTTTTCACGGATACTTTGACCGCCTGTGCCAGGAGCCGGACCGGCAGATGTACCTCATCAAGAGCGGCCCCGGCTGCGGCAAGAGCACGATGATGCGCGGCGTGGCCGAGGCGTCGGCCCTGCCGGTGCAGCGCATTCACTGCTCCTCCGACCCGGACAGCCTGGACGGCGTCATTCTGGAGGAGCCCCGCGCCGCCGTGGTGGACGCAACGCCTCCGCACGCGCTGGAACCGGCCTGTCCCGGCGCCTGTGAGCGGGTGGTGAGCCTGTATCACACGATGGACGTGGCCCGGCTGACCGAAAACCGCGGGCAGATCCTGCGGCTCTCGATGCGCTGCAAAGCGCTGCAGGAGCGGGCGGCCAGCTACATCGCCGGGGCCGCAAAGCTTCTGGCGGACAGCCGCGCCACCGCCGCCTGGTCCACCGACACCGACAAAGCGCTGGCCTTTGCCGCGCGGCTGGCGCTGCGCTATCTGCCCCGGGGCGAGAGCGCGGGCGAGGAGCAGGTGCGGCTGCTCAGCGCCGTGACGCCCAAGGGAATCCTCACCTTTTACAACACCGTGCCCGCCCTGGCGGACACCGTCGTGGTGCTGCACGACGAGTACGGCCTGTGCGGCCGGCTGATCCTGGACGAACTGCGCAGGCAGGCGCTGCGCCGCGGGTACAGCATCATCAGCTGCCCCTGCCCGCTGGGCACCGGCGAGACCGAGCACCTGTTCATCCCCGCGCTGCGGCTGGCCTTCCTCACCTCCAACAGCTGGCATCCCATGGACTTTGAGGGCCAGAAAAACATCCACTGCCGCCGCTTTGAGGACAAATCCAAGCTGCGCTGCCGCAAAAAGCGCCTGCGCTTCAACCGCCGCGCCGCCGCGGAACTGCTGGGCCAGGCCAGCGCCATGCAGCGGGAGGCCAAGATCAGCCACGACGCCATGGAACAGTTGTACGGCGCGGCCATCGACTTTGCCGCGGTGGACCGGGCGGCGGCGGAACTGCGCGCGGAACTCGGCCTGTAAAGTCCAACAGGTTTCCATATTTTGACAGCGCCACAGCCCAGCTTTTTGTGCAGGCAAAGCGGGTTTGTGGTACAATGGGTGCCAAAGGCGGAAGGTTTTTCGCCTTTGGCACCCATTTCTTGTGTGTGAAGGGAGGCGCGGCGCGTGGCACAGGTACACCTTTCGGTGCGGCAGCTGGTGGAATTTCTGCTGCAGACCGGCAGCATCGACAGCCGTTTTGCCGGCTTTGACCGGGCCGCCGAGGGCGCGCGCATCCATCGCCGCCTGCAAAAGGCGGCCGGCAAGGGCTACGACGCCGAGGTCTACCTCAAACAGGAATACACCGTGGAGGGGGTGGACTACCTCATCGACGGGCGGGCGGACGGCCTTTTCACCGAGGACGGACTGGTGACGGTGGACGAGATCAAGACCGTGACTGTGCCGCTGGAGGAGATCACCGAGGAGATGCAGCCGGTCCACTGGGCCCAGGGGCAGGTGTACGCCGCCATGTGGGCCCGGCAGCAGGGTCTTGATGAGATCGGCGTGCGCCTGACCTACTTTCAGGTGGACGAGGAGCAGATCGTGCGCTTTTCCCGCCGGTTTTCCGCCGATGAACTGGACGCCTTTGTGACGGACCTTCTGGCCCGGTACGCTCCCTGGGCCCAGCGGGCGCAAAGCTGGCAGGAGCAGCGCACCGGGAGCCTGCGGGCGCTGCGCTTCCCCTTTTCGGAGTACCGCGCGGGCCAGCGGGCCATGGCGGCAGGGGTCTACCGCACCCTGCGGGACGGCCAGCGACTGTTCTGCCAGGCGCCCACCGGCATCGGCAAGACCATGAGCACCCTGTTCCCCGCCCTGAAGGTAATGGGCGAGGGCTGCGACGGGCGCATCTTTTACCTCACCGCCCGCACCACCGCCCGCGCCGCCGCCGAGGGCGCGCTGGCGCGGCTGCGCCAAAGCCAGCCGGGGCTGCGCCTCAAAAGCATCACCCTCACCGCCAAGGACAAGGTATGCCTTTTGGAGAAGCGGGAGTGCACGCCGGATGCCTGCCCCTACGCCCGGGGCTACTACGACCGGGTGCGGGACGGGCTGTGGCAGGCGCTGGACGAGGACGACTTCACCCGCGCGAAACTGGAGGAACTGGCCCGGCGCTTCCAGCTTTGTCCCTTTGAGTTCGGGCTGGACCTCTCCCTCTGGTGCGACGTCATTGTGGGCGACTACAACTATCTGTTCGACCCGGTGGTGAACCTGAAGCGCTTTTTTGAATCGGGCGGCGACCATCTGTTCCTGGTGGACGAGGCCCACAACCTGCCCGACCGCGCCCGGGAGATGCACTCGGCATCGCTGTGCAAGAGCGAGGTGTACCGTTGCGTCAAGCTGCTGGGCAAGGGGCGTGGCCGGCTCAAGACCGCCCTGGGCCGGCTCAACCGGGCCTTCATCGAACTGCGGCGCCAGTGTGAGGAGCAGCCGGAGCGCACCTTCTTTTCCGCCCCCGCCCTCACCGCCTTCGACCGCTGCGTGAGCCGGGTCACCGGCCCGGCGGAGGAATGGCTGGAGGAGCACCGGGAGGGCGAGACGCACGACGCGGTGCTGGAACTCTATTTCCAGCTGCGGCAATACCTGCGGGTGGCGGAGTGGTACGACGACCACTTTGTCACCCAGGTGAGCGCCGGCGGCGGCGAGGTGCGGGTGTGGCAGCTGTGCCTCGACCCCAGCGCCTTTGTGGACGCCAGCCTCGCCAAGGGGCGGGGCGCGGTGCTGTTCAGCGCCACCCTCTCCCCCGCCGGCTATTTCAAGGACATTCTGGGCTGCGCCGAGGCAAAGACCGCCGCCCTGCCCAGTCCCTTCGACCCCGCGCGGCTGGGCCTATTCTGCGCCGCCGACGTGAGCACCCGCTACCGGGACAGGCACGGGAGCCTGGAGGCCATTGCCCGCTACCTGCGCGCCATGGTGGCCGGACACACAGGGAACTATATGGCCTTCTTCCCCAGTTACAGCTATCTTTCCCAGGTGCACGAGGCGTTCTGCCGCCTGTTCCCGGAGGTGGAGACCCTGGTGCAGGAGGCGGGCATGGACGAGGCCGCCCGGGAGGGGTTTCTCGCCCGGTTCACCCCCGCCCCTTCCGCCTCGCTGCTGGGCTTCGGGGTGCTGGGCGGGGTGTTTGGAGAAGGAGTGGACCTGGCGGGCCGGCGGCTGATCGGCGCGGCCGTCGTGGGGGTGGGGCTGCCCCAGGTGGGGCCCCGGCAGGAGATGCTGCGCCGCTATTATGAGGACACCCGGGGCGACGGGTTCGACTACGCCTATCGCTTCCCCGGTTTCAACAAGGTGCTGCAGGCGGCGGGCCGGGTCATCCGCACCGCCGAGGACAAGGGCGTGGTGCTGCTGATCGACGACCGGTTCTCCTTCTCCGCCTACCGCCAGCTTTTTCCCGAACACTGGCGGCACTGCCGCTTTCTGTACGGGCCGGATGAACTGGAAGGGCAGCTCGCCGCCTTCTGGGACGGGCAGCGGGCGGATTGACAAAAACAGGCGCGAGCCCCCGGAAAAGGGGTTCGCGCCCATTTTTTCGCTCATTGATCCACCGATTTAAAGGTCACATTGCTGCCTTCGATGGTGATGCTCATCGTGTGGTCGTGGAGTTTGCCGTCCTCCCCTTTCTGCCGGAAGGACAGCGCGCCGCCGCCGAGGTATTCAAATTCCGGCTCGTCCGGAAGCTGCGCATCGGTGCCGCCCATGCGGCAGGCGCCGTCCGCGCCCAAAAAGGCAACTCCGGCGGTCCGGGCATCCCCGTTCCGGAACAGAACGGCCCCCACGAGGCCGCTGGCCTGGTCGGGGAAGGTCACACAGTCCACCATCTCCCAGTCTTCTTCCCTGCCGGCCTTGTACAGTTCCAGAACCTCCTCCTCGGTCCAGGTCCGGGAGGCTTCGCTCCGGCCGGCGCTTTCGCTTTGCTCACTGGCGGGAGGGGCGGGCGTTGCTGTGGGCGTTGAGACGGGCGTTGTTCCGCCGCCGCAGCCGGTCAGGGCCAGCGCGAACGAGGCGGTCAAAACGAGAGCAAGCATTCGTTTCATCGTGCAGTCCTCCGTAGCAGCGGGCATAGCGGCCCGGGCTTCATTCCTCCGGCAGCCGCTTGCGCAGCAGGCTGTGGGGCGGCAGCGGCTCCTCGCTGGGCATGGTGTAGAGCATCATGGGATGGGGCGTGCTGGTGACGTTCTCCCCTTCGGCGTTGCGCAGCCATGGGGGCGAAAGCTTCACCACCTCGCCGCTGGGCGTCAGCGCCTCCAGTTCGTCGCCCAGGGTGAACTTGCCCCGCTGGGTGCATTTGGCCAGCCCCTCGTGCCAGCTTTCCACCACGCCCACAAACTCCCATTTGCGCACATAGCCGCCGGTCTTCGTGTCCTGCCGGGCCTTCTGAGGCCCAAAGTAGAACCCCGGCGAATAGCGGCGGTGGCTGGTGCGGTCCAGTTCGTCCAGCACCCGCTCGGGGCACAGAAAATCCTCCCCCGGCGGGGTGGCGAGAAAGGCGTCCAGCGCCTGCCGGTAGGCGCTGGTGACGCTGGCCACATAGTAGAGGGTCTTGGCGCGGCCCTCGATCTTGAGGCTGTCCACCCCGGCGGCGCAGATCAGGTCGATGAAGGGCGCGGTGCACAGGTCGTTGGCGTTCAGGATATAGCTGCCCTCCTCCGTCTCGCCGATCTCCATGTACTGCCCGGGCCTTGTCTCCTCCATCAGATAGTACTTCCAGCGGCAGGGCTGGGCGCACTGGCCCCGGTTGGCGTCCCGCCCGGCGAGGTACTGGCTGAGCAGGCACCGCCCGGAGACGCTCATGCACATGGACCCGTGGACGAAGGCCTCCAGTTCCAGATCCTCCGGCGTGTTGGCCCGGATCTCCGCGATCTGCTGTAAGGTCAGTTCCCTTGCCAGCACTACCCGCTTGGCCCCCAGTTCCCAGGCGGCGCGGGCGGCAGCCCAGTTGGTGACCCCCGCCTGGGTGGAGAGGTGTATCTCCGCCTCGGGGGCATATTGCTTCACCATCGAGAGCACGCCCAGGTCGGCCACGATGAAGGCGTCCACTCCGGCGGCCCAGGCGTCCCGGATGGCGCCGGGGATCTGCCGCAGCTCCTCGTTGGTGGGCAGGGTGTTCAGCGTGAGGTACAGCTTTTTGCCCCGGGCATGGTAGAGGGCCGCTCCGTCGGCCAGCTGTTCCGGCGTGAAGTTCTGAGGCGCCGAGCGCATGCCAAACTCTGGCAGCCCGGCATACACCGCGTCCGCCCCGTAGCGCAGGGCGTATTCCAGCCGCTCCAGGTCTCCCGCGGGGCTGAGCAGTTCCGGTACCGGCAGCATGGTCATCTCTCCTTTTCATAAAGCGGGGCGCTGAAAGTTTTCTTTCAGCGCCCCGTCTGTCGCTTTACTGCGAGAACGCGATGCTCTTGTTGCGCTCGTGCTCGCTGATGGTCTTGGCGTAATAGTATTTGCCGTTCTTGTCGGTGACAAAGAAGTAATATTTCCCCTCCAGATACTCCGGGTCGGGGTTCAGCGCGGCCACGATGGCGTCGATGCCCGGGTTGGAGACCGGACCGGCGGGCAGGCCCTCCCGCTCGTAGGTGTTGTAGGCCGCGTAGATGTTGGCGGGGATGTTGTCCCACCCGCCGTAGTAGGGGGCGATCCAGTTGTAGATGTAGTTGTTGTCGTCCGGGTTCTGGACGTAACTGCTCACGTTGCTCTCCATCCGGGGATAGGGCGAGCCCTCCGCCAGCCGGTTGTGGAACACGGCGGAGACACGGGCGTCCTCGGCGTTGCCCGCCTCCTCCTGCACAAAGCTGGCCAGGGTGATGGCCTCCTCCAGGGTGAAGCCCTGGTCCGCCGCCTGCTGGCGCAGCTGGGGGGTGACCTGGCGGTCAAACTCGGCGTAGAAGGTGTTCACATAGTTGTAGACCGTGTCGTCCAAAAAGAACTCATAGGTGTTGGGGAAGAGGTATCCCTCGCACTTCATGAAGATGTCCGGGTCGTCCGGGATCTCGTTCCAGAACTCGTACTGGCTGAAATCCGAGCCGTCCTCGCCGTTGGCGCAGGCCAGAAACTCCTGGGCGGTACACAGGCCGTTCTCCTCCATCAGCTGCGCCATCCGCTGCGCGGTCAGCCCCTCGGGGAAGGTGACGGTGACAGTGTCCCGCTTGACGTACTGGCTCAGGGTCTCGATGATCTCATCGTAACTCTCGCCCTTGTACAGGGTGAATTCGCCGTATTGCAGGCTGCCGGCGGCCTCTTTGTAGCGCAGATAGTACTTGAAGACGAGGGGGCGTTTGATGACCCCCGCCTCGGCGAGGCGGTTGGCGATGGTGGTGGGGCCTTCGCCCTGCTCAACGGTCACCGTGACCTCCTCCATGGTGGCGTTTTTGCCGGCGATCTCTCCGATCACCGACGCGCCCCAGATGCCGCCGCCGATCAGCAGAACGACAAACAGCAACAGCGCGATCAGGCAGCCGCTGGGCCCCCGCCTGCGGCGGCGCGGGCGCTGTTCCCGGGTTTCCCGTGGCTGGTTGTTCATATTCACTTCCTACCTTTTTTGTTTATTCTTCATCGTCCAGCATCAGGCGCATATAGGCATCCTGCACATCAAAATGCTGGCCGAAAAACCGGATCATGCCGTAATCCCGCGGCGCGCCCTCGCCCAGAAAGAGCGTCTGGCTTTCGCCCAGTTCCAGCACCGCGCTCTCGGCGCCGGTCTTCTGGCGGGCGGCTTCCAGCAGGAGTTCGGCGGCGTGGTCGCTGTACGCAAAAAGCTCCACAAAGCGCATCTCGCTCCCCTTTTTGAAAAAGAGGCCGTATCCGTGGTCGGTGCACAGGCTGGTGACGCCCATGCTGTACAGGTCGGTGAGCACCGCCGTGTATCCCTTTGCGTCCAGTTCCACCGCTTCCGGCACATACTTCTGGCGCAGTGCCTGCAGCCCCTTCACCGTGACGGTGTCGAACTCCGCCTGCGCCCACAGATTGTTGCGCACGGAACGGTGCAGCACCCGTTTTGAAAATGCTTTTTCAAAGCCGCGTTTGGCATAAAACGCAAAGAGCGGCGCGTTTGCGGGGATCAGCACCGCGAAGGCCGCGCCCCGGCGGGCCAGTTCTTCGCCGGCGGCGTCCATCAGGGCGGTCATCACGCCGCTGCCCCGCTGATCCGGCCGGGTGGTGAGGCCGTAATAATACACGCCCTTGCGGCCGCGCAGCGTCACGGGCACCGCGCAGAGCAGCGCCGTGCACACGCCGTCCTGCCGGGCGGTGAACACGTTCCCCTCTCCGGCAAACTCCTCCAGCACCGTGCGGGCGAACTGCAGGGTTCCGCCGAAGGAGTCGACGAACAGCTGCGCCAGTGCGGGAAATTCCTCCCGCCTCGCCAAACAGTCCATGATTGCTTTCCCTCCCTTTCGGCGCATTGCGCCCCGGTCACTTGTTCAGGGCGGCCAGATACTTGGGTTCGATGATATCCGGGTTGTAGGACAGCTTTGCCGTCCGCAGGCCCTCGTCGCCCACATCATCCTCCCGGTTGATGAGGTCAAAACCCGCGCAGACGTTGCGGGCCATCTCCCGGTTGATGATATTGTAGGCTCCATTCACATCGTACAGGGCCTTCTCCACATGGGTATCGAACACCCGGTCGTTGATGGGGCTGCCGAAGGAGAAGGCGACGATCTTGCCCCCCGCTGTAATGTAGCCGCCCCGCAGGTCCAGCCGGTCAAAGTGATTGAACAGCATCTCAATGGATTCGTGTTCGGTCTGGATGCCGGGATTGTCCTTGTTTTCGTACAGCTGACACCAGGCGTTGTTGAACTCCCGGATGGCGGGCAGATCCTCTTTGGTGAGGAAATGGAACTGCCAGTCGGGGTTTTCACGGATAAAACGAGACACATGGTTGCGTTTCTTCTGAAAGCGGCGGCCGGGCAGTTCCGCCAGATTGGCCTGCTCGTAGATGTAGTCGTAGTCCGCCCGGTCGGAGGTGATGGTGAATTTGCCGGGATACCACTCCTCCAGCTGGGTCTTGGCCTCCAGCGTGACAGAATACAGATACATGGGGCGGCCGATGCGCTCGGCGTCCCGCTCCATCGCCTCAAGGGCTTTGCGCTCGTCGCCGCTCTTGCCGGCGGGCCAGAGGTAATAGCAGGCATCGCCCACATCGCTGCGGATGAGCACCCAGTCATCGTATTTCGCGATGTGGGTGTTGTAGGCGTGGCTCCACATGAACTGGGTCACAAAAGAGTAGCCGCAACACATATAGTTGCTGGAGCGCATGATGGGCGCGGCCCAGGCAAAATCGTCGATGGAAATGGGATGAAATTCGATCATAAAACCTCCTTGATCGTTTCGAGAAGGTCCGCGTGGATGGCCTCAATGGAGCGCATCGCTCCCTTCTCGGTGCAGGAGACCTTGCGCCAGCCCAGCGCGCGGGCGCAGTAGTCCGCCGCCTCGTGGCTGCGGGCCAGGTAGGCAAGGTCCTTTTCGTGTATGTCCTTTTTGCTCTCGTCGCCCTTGTAGCGGGCGGTCATCAATCGTTGGCTCACCGCCGGATCCACCTCCAGGTAGATGACGCGGTCCGGTGCGGGGATGCCGATCTTGTTGTATTCGAAGTCGAACAGCCAGTCCAGAAAGGCGGGCCACTGCTCCCTCGGCAGCTTGGAGCACTGGTGCACCGCGTTGCTGGTGGTGTAGCGGTCGGAGACCACAACGCCCCCGCCGCGGTAGAAAGCGCCCCAGTTGGTCTTGTAGCTGGCGTAACGGTCCACCGAGTAAAAGGTGGAGGCCGCGTAGGCGTTCACATCGTCGGGGTGGCTGCCGAATCTGCCGACCAGATACATCTTGATGAGGGCGGAGGAATCGCTGGCATAGTCTGGGAAGGAGATTTGCTTCACATCTTCCCCCTGCCTTGCCAGCGCCTCGGTCAGGCGTGCCGCCTGGGTGGCCTTGCCGCTGCCGTCCAGCCCTTCGATCACGATCAGCTTGCCGCTCACTGCCCCAGGGCCTCCTCCTTGAGTTTTTTGTATCTTTCCCGCACAGCCGCGGCCTCGCCGCAGGTCATGGCGCCCTCGCTGCACGCCCCCCGCACGCAGGACGGGCCGGCCATGGCGAACAGGGCCGGCGCGATGGGATACACCAGGCGCAGCATCTCCTCCGCCAGCGTCCGGATCTCCCACTGGGCGCGGGCGCAGCAGCGGTGCTTGAAGAAGTTGTGCAGGCTGCGGGCGTTCATGGTCACGATCATCTTGGTGTCGCAGGCGTTGGGCAGCACGAAGCGCGCGTCCTCAATGGCAAGCTTTTCCGCTTTACAGGCAGCTTCCTGTTCGCTCATCCCCCGCTGCATCAGGCGGCGGATGTGGCCGTCCTTGAGCAGGGCCGCGATGCGCCGGTACTCCTCGCCCTGCTGGTCCATCGCCTGCCGGAAGGCGTCCAGTGCCTCGGGGTCGGCGGCGATCTGGGGTGGGGTGACATATTCGAACTCGTCCAGCCGCACATAGCGCTGGCTCTGGACGCTATAACTGGCGATGCGGTGCCGGGTGATCTGGGCCAGCAGGCTGCGGCTGACCCCCTCGATGGCAAAGGTGAAGCTGACGTGCTCGGTGGGGCTCTCGTGGCCCAGTTTCGCCAGCTTTTCCACGAACTCCCGGCTTTTTTCCGGCGTCAGGCCGGCCAGCAGGTCGTCCACGCCGGCGCTGGAATAGCACAGCTTCGCCGCGGCGGCGACCACCTTTTCCGGCTCGGGGGTGTAGGCGATGAGAGACACTCGGAGCATATGAAACTTCCTTTCTCAGTCCTCCAGCAGGGTGAGGGGGGCGTAGTTCGCCATGGTCTTTTTGATGCCGGCCCTTTCAAACTGGATCTCCACGATGGTGTCGCCGGCGGCGGGGGTGGCCTTGAGCACCACGCCCCGGCCGAACACCTTGTGTTCCACCTTGTCGCCGGGCTTGAACATCGGCTTTTTGCCGCCGGCCAGGCGCGGGGCGGGCGCGGCGCCCACCGTGGGCCCAAAGCCCGCAGAGCGGCCGGGGGCCGCGCCGGGAGCGGGGGCCGCGGTGCGATTCCAGCCGCTGCCGGCGCCGGGCGTCCAGCCGGTGACGCTGCCCCGGGAGGGCCCGCCGGAGGACGCGCCGCCGAAACTGCCGAAGCCGAAGCTGCGCCGGGCGGCCATGGGGCTGGCCTGCTCGTCCAGCAAGGAGGCGTCGATCTCCTCCAAAAAGCGGGAGGGCCGGTTGCGGCGGGTCTGGCCGAAGATCATACGGCTCTGGCTGCAGGAGAGGTACAATTCCTTGCGGGCGCGGGTGATGCCCACATAGCACAGGCGGCGCTCCTCCTCCATATCCTCGTCGGAAAAGCGGCTGAGCTCGCTGGGGAACACCCCTTCCTCCATGCCCACGATGAACACATAGTCGAACTCCAGGCCCTTGGCGGAGTGCATGGTCATCATCACCACCACGTCGGTCTCCTGGTCGTAGCTGTCCAGGTCGGAGATGAGGGCGACCTCCTCCAAAAAGCCGGCGAGGCTGGCCTCGGGGCCCTTCTGGTCGGCGTAGGTCTTGACGCTGGAGATCAGCTGGCCCAGGTTTTCCAGCCGGGACGCGCCCTCATCGCCCAGGTTCTCCAGCATCTTTTTGTAGCCGGTGATCTGCAGCAGCTCGGTGACGAAGGAATCCAGCGGCAGGGTATCCGCCGCCTCCACCAGTTTTTGGTAGATGCCCCAGAAACCGTTCAGCGCGCCCGCCGCCCGGCTGATGGAGGGATAATCCGCGGCGTGACGGCAGACTTCCAGCAGGCTGACGCCCAGGCCGGAGGCGATCTCCGCCATCTTGTCCAGCGTGGTGCCGCCGATCTTGCGGGCCGGCTCGTTGATGATCCGGCGCAGGCGCAGATCGTCGGCGGGGTTGGCCACGATGGACATGTAGGACAGGATGTCCTTGACCTCTTTGCGGTCATAAAAGCGCTGGCCGCCCACGATCTTGTAGGGGATGCCGGCCCGGGCGAAGTAGGTCTCGATGGGGTTGGACTGGGCGTTCATGCGGTAGAGCACCGCGTGGTCCCGCAGGCGGGCGCCCTCCTTCAGGTGGCGGCCGATCACCGAGGCGATGTGGCTGGCCTCGTCCTGCTCGTTTTCCGCCACATAGCAGTGCACCTTGTCGCCCTCGGAATTTTGGGTCCAGAGGGTCTTGCCCTTGCGGCCGTGGTTGTTCTTGATGACGCAGTTGGCGGCGTTCAGGATATTGGAGGTGGAGCGATAGTTCTGCTCCAGCCGGATGACCTTCGCGCCGGGGAAATGCTGTTCAAAGTTCAGGATGTTCTCGATGGTGGCGCCCCGGAAGCGGTAGATGCTTTGGTCGTCGTCGCCCACCACGCAGACGTTCTGCCGCGGCCCGGTGAGCAGGCGCACCAGATGGAACTGGGCCACACTGGTATCCTGGTACTCGTCCACCAGAATATACTGGTACTTCTGCTGGTAATATTCCCGCACATCCTTGCAGTCCTGCAGCAGGCGCACGGTGTGGTAGATCAGGTCGTCAAAGTCCATGGCGCCGGCGCTCTTCAGCCGCTTCGCGTAGGCGGCGTACACCTTGGCCAGCAGCGCGGCCTTGGTGTTGGCGGCGGGCGCGTCCAGCGCCTCCTCGGGGCTGATGAGCTGGTCCTTCATGCGGCCGATCTGCCCCAGGGCGGATTTTACCGGCAGGAACTTGTCATCCACCAGCAGCTGCTTGTAGACCTCCTTCATCGCCCGTTCCTGGTCGCTGGTGTCATAGATGGTGAAGCTTTTGGGGAAGCCCAGCCGGTCCGCGTCCCGCCGAAGCATCCGCACACAGGCCGAGTGGAAGGTGGAGGCGTTCACGTCCGCACCCTCCGTCTCCCCCAGCATGGCGGCAAGGCGGGCTTTCAGTTCCCCCGCCGCCTTGTTGGTGAAGGTGATGGCCAGCACGTTCCAGGGGCGGGCGTTCTCCCGCCGCAGCATCGGCCACAGCGAGGGGGCGGGCGGCTGGCCCTCCAGCGCCGCCTTCAGATTCTCCACATCCTGCTCGGTGGCGGGGCGGGGCAGCCAGTCGGAACCGTGGGCCTGCCCGAAGCGGATGATGTTGGCGATGCGGTTCACCAGCACGGTGGTCTTGCCGCTGCCCGCGCCGGCCAGGATCAGCAGCGGGCCCTCGGTGGAGAACACCGCCTCCCGCTGCACCGGATTGAGACGGCCGAAGCGGCTTTCGATGAATGTATCGCGAAGGGCGACGAACGCCCGGTCAAGTTCCTGTGGCATAGATTCCCTCTCAAAGAACAGTATTGTCCCCGGCGGCGCCGGCCCATTCCGCCCGGCCTGCCTGGCATTACTTTTAACATTATACCACAAGTTCTTGATAAAGAAAATCCGCCCGGCCCAATATCTCGCAATTTTTGCTTCGCGGAGGCCATGCGCGGCCGGTTTCCTCCTTCCCGTTTCTTTTTTGGCGCCCATCTGCCGCGCTGCAAGCACCGGAAGGTTCCTTTCCGCCCCGGCGGGACCGGCCCATTGTGCGCAAACATCCTGCGCGCAACAGACCCTGCCCCCTTGTTTCGCCCCAATAATGGTCTTGTTGCACAAAAGCATTTAATAATTGAAATATATTATATATGTATTGTGTTATTACCGGGCTCGTATTATAATTGAATCGGTCGGATCAGACGGTAATTTTCACCCGGGCCCGCCAACAGCTTGCAGTTGATACAGGAGCCGCGCCATGAACAACAAACGATTCGAAATCTCCGCCAAAGACGCCGACGCGGGCGGCCGATGCCGGCTGTTGGGTGAATCCCCCGCCCGGTTGCTGTACGCCGCCGCCGCGACCTGCGGCCCCAGCCTCGGCAGGGCGCCCCATACTCACAACTGCGTTGAATTTTTGTACATGGTGAGCGGCGTGGGGCAATTTCGCATGGGAGAAAACCTTTTCGCCGTGTCAAAGGGAGATTTTGTGATCGTTCATCCGCAGGTGGAACACGCCGGAAAAAATCTCTCCGCGCACCCGCTGGAATACATCATCCTGGGGGTGGAAGGGCTTTTGTTTCCGCCCGGTATCGAAAACCTGTATGGAGTATATCATTTCCACGGCGACCAGGAGTCTGTGCGGCGTATCTTGCAGCTGATCCTGCGGGAACTGGAGGATCGGCCCGCCGGCTACATCCAGATGTGCCAGGCGTTTCTGGAAATGCTGCTGATCCTTCTCGGGCGCTACACCGACTTTGCATCCAGTTTCGAGCCCACACGGCGCGTCGGCAGAGAGTGCGCCGTGGTAAAACGCTACCTTGACGCCAACTTTACAAAGAACATCAGCCTGGACCAGCTGGCGGAATTGGCCCATGTGAACAAATACTACCTGGTCCATTCCTTCAGCCGCGAGTACCACATTTCCCCCATCAGCTACCTGATCCGGCGACGGGTGAAGGAAAGCTGCCGTCTGCTCATCGACAGCGACTACTCCCTCGCGCAGATCTCGCGCCTGCTGGGCTTTTCTTCCCCCAGCTATTTCTCCCAGAGTTTCCGCAAACTGATGGGCATGAGCCCCATGGAATATCGCAAGCACAGCCGCGGGATGCCCCGGCGGCAGACTTGATCCCCGTATTTCCGTCGCCGCTCATCCGGCGGGAGACCGCCCGCGCCAATACCGTGGCGTGACCGGCAGTTTGTCCGCCGCGATACCCGGCGCCATGAAACTGTTTCGCATTACCGGGCCAGCGCCCGGCTCAACAAAGGGAGGTACAACACGATGTCCAGTCTTGCCGAGGGCTTTTTGCAGGAAGTCTTTGACGCCTATGATCTTGGAGGCCAGGTGGCGGGCGCGCTGCGCTACGGCCAGGGCCATATCAACGACACCTTTTGCGCCTATGTGCAGACCCCCGAAGGCGAGTGCCGCCGTTTCATCCTTCAGCGCATGAGTTCCGCTGCCTTCAAACACCCCGATCAACTGATGGCCAACATCGTGGGCGTGACCCGGCATCTGCGCAAAAAGATCCTGGCCGCCGGCGGCGACCCGGCCCGGGAGACCCTGACGGTGGTGCCCACCGCGAAGGGCGAAAGTTTCTTCACCGATTCCGAGGGCGGCGCATGGCGGGCATATCCCTTTGTGGAAAATACCATCTGCCTGCAGTCCGCCGAGACGCCGGAACTGTTTTACGCCTCGGCGCTGGCTTTCGGCAAGTTTCAGGCGATGCTCAGCGACTATCCCGCCGACACACTGTATGAGACCATTGAGCGGTTTCACGACACGGAAAACCGCTACAAGAACTTTGAGAGGGCGCTGGCGGCCGACGCGCTGGGCCGGGCCGCCTCGGCCCGGCCGGAGATCCGGTTCGTGCAGGAGCACAAGACGGATTGCAGCGTGGCGCTGGAGGCGCTGCGTCAGGGCAAGCTGCCCCTTCGCGTGACCCACAACGACACCAAGCTGAACAACGTGCTGATGGACAAGGCCACCTTAAGGGGCATCTGTGTCATCGACCTGGACACCGTGATGCCCGGGCTCTCCATCAATGACTTCGGCGACTCCATCCGTTTCGGCGCCAACCACAGCGCCGAGGATGAGCGGGACCTCTCCAAGGTGAATTTTGACATCCAGCTCTACGACATCTACACCAGGGGCTTTTTGGAGGGCGCGGACGGCGCGCTCACCGGGGCCGAACTGGAATATCTGCCCTGGGGCGCAAAGCTGATGACACTGGAGTGCGGCATCCGTTTTCTGACCGACTATCTGGAGGGCGACCACTATTTCCACACCCAGCGTGACGGGCAAAACCTGGACCGTTGCCGCACCCAGTTCAAGCTGGTGCGCGATATGGAACAGCAATGGGACGCCATGGGGGCTGTGATCCAAAAATATGCCCGCTGACCGCTGCGTTTCAAGTCAGGACCCCCGGCAAAGCCGGGGGCTTGAGCAAGCCCTAGAAGGGCATAATACAGACAACGCCCC
Source organism: Candidatus Allofournierella merdavium (assembly GCA_019118765.1). Classification (GTDB taxonomy): domain Bacteria; phylum Bacillota; class Clostridia; order Oscillospirales; family Ruminococcaceae; genus Allofournierella_A; species Allofournierella_A merdavium. Next base: position 73,546 of record DWYI01000005.1, read on the forward strand.
TCAAGGGGCCACGAATGGGTCGGCCAACTGCATTGCTGACTCATGGCGGCCCCTTAAGGGGCTTTCTTATGCCTTGATATTCTTGCTACCCGTAAAC
>DWYI01000036.1 GCA_019118765.1 Candidatus Allofournierella merdavium
GCCTCGCCTTTTCGTGAGGCAGCCTGTTTATTATATCGCGTCAGGTTTTGTTTGTCAAGACCTTTTTGCGATTTTTTTGAGGCGGCCCGTTTGGCGGCCGGTGTTCTCCGGCTCCCTTCCGGGGGGCGCAAGACAGTATTATACGAGCATGAAAGAAAAAAGTCAACCCTCTTTTTCAAGTTTTTTGATTTTTTCCTCCGCCCTCCTGAGGATGGCCCGGCCGGCGGCCTTCTATACATCATACAATAAAAATCCGCCCCGGCAAAAAGCCGGGGCGGCAAAGGAAACGGATCAGGCGAGTTCCCGGTTCTTTTCGGCGCACCAGTCGGCCACCTGCTTTGCCACCGGTTCGATGGCGCCCGCCTGGAAGGGCACCGCGAAGCCCGCGGCGCTCACCAGGCCGGCGTAGGTGTCGGAGCCGGCCTTCTTCACCAGTGCCAGGTACCGCTGCCAGGCGTCCTCCCGGTCCGCCAGGGAGGCGGCGAAGAACTGCAGCGCGGCCATCTGGGCCAGGCAGTAGTCGATATAGTAGAAGGGGGCCTCGTAGATGTGCAGCTGCCGCTGCCAGCCCGCGCCCCGGCCGTAGAAGGGCAGCGCGTCGAAGTCGTTCCAGGGGCGGTACTTGCGTTCCAGTTCCAGCCAGACACCGTTGCGCTCGTCGGGGGTGAGGTGGGGCTGGGCGTAGACGATGTGCTGGAACTCGTCCACCATGCAGCCGTAGGGCAGGAAGGTCAGGGCGTCCTCGGCGTGGGCCAGGGCGTACTTGGCGGTGGCCCGCTGATCCCCGCCGAAGAACAGGTGGTGCCAGGGCGCGGTCAAAAACTCCATGGACATGCTGTGGATCTCGCAGCTCTCCATGCTGGGGCTGGCCAGTTCCTGACACATGCCCTGGCCCGCGGCCACCCAGGCCTGGAAGGCGTGGCCCGCCTCGTGGGTGAACACGTCCACGTCGCCGGAGGTGCCGTTGAAGTTGGAGAAGATGAAGGGCGCGCCGTAGGCGGGGATGGTCTCGCAGTAGCCGCCGGTGGCCTTGCCGGGGCGGCTGACCAGGTCGAACAGCTCGCTCTCGGTCATGAAGCGGATGAAGCGGGCGGTCTCGGGGCTGAGTTCGGTGTACATCTGCACCGCCTTTGCCAGCAGCTGGTCGGCGGTGCCCACCGGGGTGGGGTTGCCGTCGGCAAAGGAGACGGTGGTGTCGTAGAACCTGGCGTCGGCGATGCCGGTGCGCTCAAACTGGGCCCGCATGGACTCGTGGGCCAGGGGGGTGACATACCTGGCCACCTGCTCCCGGAAGCTGGCCACCTCTTTGGGGCCGTAGCCCAGGCGGCCCATCCGCTTGTAGGAGAGGTCCACATAGCTGTCGTAGCCCAGTTTGCGGGCCTGGGCGTTGCGGTTTTCGATCATCTTCGAGTAGATGTCGTCCAGCTCTTCCCGGTTGCGGTCGTAGAAACCGCCCTCGGCCTCGAAGGCGGCCTTGCGCACCGCCCGGTCCAGGCTCTGCTTGTAGGGGTCCAGGCCCGGCAGGGTGAGGGTCTTGCCGTCGAACTCCACCGCCGCGCCGGCCTTGATCTTCTGGTACCGGCTGGAGAGGGCGTTCTCCTGCTGCATCAGCTCCAGCACCTCGTCGGAGGCGGCGCTCACCGCCAGTTCCATCTTGTCCAGCAGGATGGGGGCGTAGGCCTCGGCCAGGGCCTGCTTGTGCTCGCTGGCCAGCACCGCCCGGTAAAATTCCAGCTGGGCGTTGCCCACCTCGGGCGCGGCGTTGTCGAAGAAGTCGTTCTCGGCGTCGTAGAACTGGTCGCGGGTGTCCAGCGTGTGCCGGATCTGGGCCAGGCGGTAGGCGGTGGCAAAGGCGTCGTCCAGCTGGGTGTGCAGCCGGAACAGGTCCACCAGCTCCTTGCCGGAGGCCGCCGCGCCGGCCCGCTGGGCCATCTCGCGGTAGCGCTCCACGGTCAGCGCCGCGTTGGGGCGGGTATAGGGCATCTGGGAAAATTTCAATGGGTTCCCCCTCTTTCCTTGTAAACTTGTGAGCCGCCGGGCGGCTTATACAAATAGTGTACACCGTTTTTGTGAACAATTCAAATTTCTTTGCTGTCGCACCTTGTAAAACAATGGGCTGAAGGGTATAATGGGGCATGCAGAGTAAAAGCCTGCGCGTCAAGTGCCGACCCGACGGGGAGTTGCGGGGCGGACGAAGGGCCTTTTGGGCCCGCGGTGCCGGCTTTGCATCCCGCTGCTGCATAACTGTAACGCGCGGGGCCGGGTCTGCAAAGGGGCGCTCCGCGCTTTTTTGCACCCTGTCCGCCGGGCCTCTTTCAATTGTGCGGCAATCGCAGCCGCCGCTTTCCGCGGCCCGTCGAAGGAGGTTTTTCGTATGCGTTTTCCCCTGAAAGTTCAACTGGTGGACAGCCTGGCCGAGTTTGGCCGCACCCGCAGCCTGGTGCTGGCGGGGCTGCTCACCGCCGCCGCCGTGATCATCGACCGGGTGTTCACCCTGGAGGTGAGCCCGGTGCTGGAGATCGGCTTCGCCTTTCTGGCCACGGCGCTGTGCGCCGCGCTGTGCGGGCCGTGGGTGGCGGGCACCGCCGGGGTGGCGGTGGACCTGCTGAGTTATTTTTTGCGGCCCAACGGCGCCTTTTTCTTCGGCTTTACCTTCAACCAGTTTTTGCTGGGCTTCCTCTACGGGCTGTGGTTCTACAAGCGCCGGCCCCGCCCGGCGCTGGCGGTGGGCGCTTGCCTGACGGTGACGCTGCTCATCAACTTCCTGCTCACCCCGCTGTGGCTGCACATGATGTACGGCCGGGCCTTTGTGATCTTCAGTTCGGTGAAGATCATCAAGAACATCATCAAGCTGCCCATCGACGCGGCGCTGCTGTACGGCACGCTGAAGGCCGCGGAACACACCCGCCGCCGGGCCGCCGTATGAGACTGCCAAAACACCGCCCCCGGCCGTGCAGGCCGGGGGCGGTGTTTTCTCTTGGAGCACAGGAGATCACAGGTCCACCGGCGCGGCCTGTTCCTCCATGTGGTGACGCTCGGCATAGCTGGTGAGCATCAGGGTCAGCGCGCCGTCGCCGGTGACGTTGCAGGCGGTGCCGAAGCTGTCCTGCAAAGCGAAGACGGCCAGCATCAGGGCGGTGCCGTCCTCGCCGAAGCCCAGCACGCCGATGATCAGGCCCAGGGAGGCCATGACGGTGCCGCCGGGCACGCCGGGCGCGCCGATGGCAAAGACGCCCAGCAGCACGCAGAACAGGATCATGGTGCCCAGGCCGGGCAGCTCACCGTAGAGCACCTTGGAGACGGTCATGACAAAGAAGACCTCGGTGAGGACGGAACCGCAGAGGTGGATGTTGGCAAACAGCGGGATGCCAAAGTCCACCATATCCCTGCGCAGCACCTTGCTCCTGCCCGCGCACTGCAGCGCCATGGCCAGGGTGGCGGCGCTGGACATGGTGCCCACGGCGGTGAGGTAGGCGGGGCCGTAGTGGCGCAGCACCTCCCAGGGGTTCTCGCCGGAGTAAATGCCCGCAACACCGTACAGCACGGCCAGCCAGATGTAGTGGCCCACCATCACGATGACGATGACGATCAGGAACACCGGCAGCTGTTTGGTGATGGACCCCTCCCAGGCCAGGCCCATGAAGGTGGCGGCGATGAAGAAGGGCAGAACGGGGATGACCACCTTTTTTACCACATCCAGCACGATGTTCTGGAACTCGATGAGCACCTTGGTGGTGGTGTCCGCCTTGGTCCACACGGCGGCCAGGCCGATCAGCACGCTGAAGACCAGGGCGCTCATGACCGGCATGATCTGGGGGATATCCAGCTGGAAGGCCACGGCGGGCAACTCCCGCAGGCCCTCGGCGGAGTTGGCGATGTTCAGGTTGGGGATGATGGCAAAGCCCGCCGTCATGGACAGCAGCGCGGCCAGCACGCTGGAGACATAGGCGATGGCGATGGCCACGCCCAGCATCCGGGTGGCGCTGTTGCCCAGCTTGGTGATGGAGGGCGCGATAAAGCCGATGATGATGAGCGGCACGCAGAAGTTGATGAGCTGGCCCATGATATATTTCAGCGTCACCACCACCTGCATCACACCGTTGCCGATGTCCTGGTTCGGGATGAGCGGGATGAGCAGACCCAGCGCGATGCCGGCGATGATCGCCAGCAGCAGCCGCACCGGCAGGCTTGTCAGGAATTTTTTCATGCGAAGATCCTCTCTTTGTTTGTGTGTTTGTTTGCCGGCGAGGGCCTGGGGACGGCCGCTGCCGGTTTGTCATCCCATTGTATCCGCTTTCGCATTTTGTGTCAATAATTCATCACAAGGTCATTTATTCTTATCACAATCGTCAGCCGCGGGTCCGGGCGGGCGTCCGGCGGGGCGCTGTGCGAGCCGGTCGCGCCGCCGGACAGAAAAAGAGCGCGGAAGGAAGCTTCCGCGCTCTTTTTGTTTTATCAGGCCAGCAGTTCCACCACCAGATCGGCCAGCAGCAGCGCCAGCACGCAGAGCATCATGGGGCGGATGAACCGCGCGCCCTTTTTCAGGGCCATGCCGCTGCCCAGCAGATGCCCGGCGATGCCGAACACCGCCGCGGGCAGGGCCACCGCCCAGAGCACCTTGCCCGCCGCCACCATGGTGATGACCGAGGCGTAGTTGCTGGCAAGGTTCAAAAGCTTCGCGTTGCCGGAGGCGCTGCTCAGGTCGTAGCCCATCAGCACGCAGAAGGCCAGGATGGCAAAGGTGCCGGTGCCGGGGCCGATGAGGCCGTCGTAGCCGCCGATGAAGAAGCCGATGCCCGCCGCCAGCAGCCACTTTTTGCGCCCGGTGCGCAGGGCCGGCCGGTCGGGGCCGGCCAGGTCACGCCTGACGAGGATGAGCACCGCCGCCACCGGCAGCATCACCAGCAGGATGAGTTTGAGGGCGGCGTCCGGCAGCAGCAGCACCGCCCGGCTGGCCAGGGCGCTGCCGGCGAAGCTGGCCGCCGCGGCGGCCAGGGCCACCTGCAGCTCCAGCGCGCCGGATCGGAAGAACCGGGCGGTGGAGAAGGTGGTGCCCACCGCGCTGGACAGCTTGTTGCAGCCATAGACAAAGTGCATGGGCAGGCCCACCGCCATGTAGGCGGGTATGGCGATCAGCCCGCCGCCGCCGGCGGCGGAGTCCACGAAGCCGGCGAAGCCCACCATCGCGCACAAAAAAAGCATTGCCGGCAGTGAGAGCGGCAGCCAATCCAACATCAGGGTTCACTTCCCGTTTTACAGTTGCGGCCCGGGCCGCACGGTATAGAGGATAGCACAATCCGCCCCGCCGGGCAAGCCCCCGCCGCCCGCCCGCGGGGCCGCCTTTTTCCGGTTACCGGCCCAGCACAAAGCGCTCCAGCGCCCGGGCCACGCCGTCGTTGTCGTTCGTGTCGGTGACAAAGCGGGCCGCCGCCTTCACGGCGGGGGACGCGTTGCCCATGGCCACGCCCACCCCGGCGCGGCGCAGCATGGGCAGGTCGTTGCCCGAGTCGCCGCAGGCCATGATCTGCTCCGGGGCGATGCCCAGCCGCCGGCCCAGGGAAAACAGGCCCTCGGCCTTGTCCACGCCCTTCGCGTTCAGTTCGATGCCCACCGCACTGCTGCTGCTCACCGCGAAACGGCCGCTCTCCTCCAGCAGCCGCCAGGCGGTGCGCAGCTGTTCCGGATCGGTGAAAAACAGGTTTGCTTTTTCTATGTACTCCTGTTCCCGGGCCAGCACCCGCACGTCTTCCACGGTGCGGCGGCTGGCGCGGATGTAATCCGCCATGCCCGGCGGCGCCCACTCCTCCGCCCGGTCCAGCTGGTCGGCATTGCTGTGGCCCCAGCCGCCCAGGAACAGATCCATCACCCGGTCGAACCTGGAGGTGACCTCCCAGGCGAAGAACCAGTCCTCCCGGCTCATCCAGTGCCGCTCCGCCACCTTGCCGGCGGCCAGGTCCACCAGGGTGGCCCCGTTGGCGGTGACCGCCCAGTCCATCCCCGGAATGGAGGTGAACTCCCGCGGCAGGCCGCCCCAGGGCCGCCCGGTGGCGGGCACCACCATGCAGCCCGCCCGGATGCAGTCCCGGATGGCCTGCTGGCAGCGGGGGGTGATTTGCCGCGCGCTGTTGTACAGGGTGCCGTCGACGTCCAGCCCCACGAGACGAATGTCCAGACCGCTCATTGTTTTCCCAGCTCCCCGTTCTTTTTCCAGCTTGCCACCACGGCGCCCATCACCGCGGCGCGCACGCCGCCCTGTTCCAGCGCGTACACCCCGGCGATGGTGCTGCCCCCCGGGCTGCACACCTCGTCCTTCAGCTGGCCGGGATGACGGCCGGTGGCCAGCACCATGCCCGCCGCCCCCGCCAGGGTCTGCGCGGCGTACTCCTGCGCCTTGGCCCGGGGCAGCCCGCAGGCCACGCCCCCGTCCGCCATCGCCTCGATGAACTGGTACACGAAGGCCGGCCCGCAGCCGGACACCGCGCTGGCCGCGTCCATCAGCCGCTCCTCCAGGGCGTCGAACCGCCCCGCGCCCGCCATCTTGTCGCAGAACTCCTCCACCTCCGCCTCGGTCACCTGCTCGCTGGCGGCGTAGAGGATCATCCCCTGGCCGATGGCGCAGGGGGTGTTGGGCATGATGCGCAGGATGGGCGCGGCAAAGCCCAGCATCTCCTGCAGGCGGGCGATGGAAAGGCCCGCCGCCATGCTCACCAGCACATACCGGTCGGCGCGGGCCGCCAGCGTGGAGGCCAGCGATCGCAGCAGCCCCTCCATCATCTGCGGCTTGACCCCCAGGAAGATATATTGGGCCTCCCGGGCCACAGCCTCGTTGTCCATGGCGATGTCGCAGTCCAGCTCCTCCGCCAGCGCCACCGCCTTTTCCAGCGTGCGGTTGGTCAGCACCACCTGCTCCGGCCGGCGGCGGCAGGCCGCCCGGGCCAGCGCGCCGCCCATGTTGCCGGTGCCAATGAATCCGAACGTGTATCCCACAGTACACCCCTCCTTTTATATTAAGCACAGCATAGCACACTTTGCCCCGCCGTGCAAAGGAAAAAGCGGCGCCCCCCCGCCGTCCGTGTGCGAAAATCGACCGACTGTGAAAAAAGCGTTGGCTTTGCCGCCCGCTTTTTCTATAATGGCATTGCAGGGAGGTGAACCCCATGAAACTGGAGATAATCCTGGACCCGGCCTGCGGCGAACCGGTGCTGACCCTCCGGGCCGCCGCCATGACCGAGGACCTGCAGCGCCTGGTGCGCCAGCTGTCGGAACAGGCCACGCCCCTGCTATGCGGCGAGCGGAACGGCCGGCTGGAGGTGCTGGACCCGGAGCAGCTGGCGCGGGTGTACGCCGCGGCGGGCCGGGTGTACGCCGTGACCGAGAAGGGCGAGTACGTTCTGCGGATGCGGCTGTACGAGGCCGAGGCCCGGCTGGCGGGGCGGCGGTTCGTGCGCATCTCCCACTCGGAACTGGTCAACCTGAACCTGGTGGAGAACTTCGACACCGGCCTTTCCGGCACCATCTGCGTGCGGCTGAAGGACGGAACGGCCAGCTATGTGTCCCGCCGGTATGTGCCCGCCATCAAAAAAATCCTTGGGATATGAGGTGTCTGCAATGAAAAAAGTTCTTCTTTACGCGGCGCAGGGCGCGCCGGTGGGCCTTGCCATCGGCTATGCCATCACCATTTTTCTCTCCCTTTTCTGGGGCAACGGTGAGTATCTGCCGGTGATGCCCTCACTGGCCGAGGCCCTGGGCGGCGAGGCGGCCGCCGTGGCGGTGCAGGCGCTGCTGTGCGCCGGCATCGGGGCGGTCTTTTCCGCCCTTTCGCTGGTGTGGCGGCGGGAGGACTGGAGCCTGGCAAAACAGACCGGTGTGTACTTTCTGGGCTCGGCGCTGGCCATGCTGCCCGCCGCCTGGCTGGCGCACTGGATGGAGCACAGCCTGCGGGGCTTCCTTTTCTACTGCGGGCTGTTTATCCTGCTGTTCCTGGCCTTCTGGCTGGCCGGCTGGGCCGCCGCCCGGCGCACCGCCCGGCAGCTGAACGCGGGGCTGCGGCATCCGAACTGACCCGGACGCAAAGCGGCGCCCTTCCCCGCCGGGGAAGGGCGCCGCTTTTGTTGTGTTTTGCCCGGAGGTCACGCCTCGGTCACGTTGGACTCCACCGTGTACATACCAGAGTATCCGTCGATGCACTCGGTGTTCATCTCGTCCAGGCTGTAGAAACCGGTGAAGTTGTAGTAATCGCCGCCCACCTGGATGTCGATGTTGCCGTAGGCCATAAAGCCGTAGTCGCCGGTGGTCTCCACCGAGCCGTCGCCGTGGCGCACCAGGTCGCTGAAGCCCACGGCGGCATAGTAGGGCAGGACGCTGTTGTCCGGCAGCCGGGCCTGCACCTTGTAGGCCACATAGAGCATATTGTGCACGTCCACCATCTCGCTGCTGAAGTCGGTGCGCACCAGCATATAGCCGCCCAGACAGTCGGCGGAGAGGATGCTGTCGCCCTCCCGCTGGCGCAGGGCGTCCTCACCGGCGGCCGCCATGGTATCCCAGTCGGCCTGGCCGATCTGATCCAGGGCGCTCACCCACTCGTCCAGCCCCTCCACCGTGAAGGTGGCGTTTTCCGGGGCCAGGATGGCGTTGTGGGTCGTCTTGGCCGTGTCGGCGTCGCAGGCCCACTGGAAGGTGACCGTGTCGCCGTTGGACAGGCCCTCCGCCTTGTCCAGGCTGCCGTTCACGCAGGCGGCAAGGCCCGCCGCGTCCTTCACGCCGTCGCCGCAGGAAGCGGCAAAACCGTCGCCGTCAAAAGTCCAGCTGGCGGTGCCCTCGCCGCTCATGCCGGCGAACTCCACCGTCAGATAGGGGGTGGGGTCCACCTCCACCGGTTTCGCGCCGCAGCCGGTCATCACCAGCGCCAGCGCCAGGGCCAGGGCGGCCGCCCGCAGCCCGCCGAAAAACTGTTTTCCGTGATGTGCAGTTCCCATCTTGAATCGCTCCTCCTTGAATCCTGTGTCCGATGCCGTGAACACGGCCCGCCGCGGGGCCTGCGCATTTTCCAAGCTCCGCGGCGGTTCCTACTATAATTATATCACATCTGGCAAGAGGGGGCGCTCACTCGTAGCGCAGCGCCTCGATGGGGTCCAGTTTGGCCGCTTTATTGGCCGGGTAATACCCGAAGAAGACGCCGATGGCCATGGAGAAGCCCACCGCCACCGCGATGGCGGAAAGGCTGGGTTTGGCGGCGGTGCCCAGCAGGGCCGCCCCGGCGCTGCCCAGCCCCACCCCCAGGGCCACACCCAAAGCGCCGCCCACCAGGCAGATGACCACCGCCTCGGTGATGAACTGGAGGCGGATGTCCCCCTGGCGGGCGCCCAGGGCCTTGCGGGTGCCGATCTCCCGGGTGCGCTCGGTGATGCTCACCAGCATGATGTTCATCACCCCGATGCCGCCCACCAGCAGGCTGATGGCCGCGATGGCGCTGATGGCCAGCTTGACGGTGTTCAGCATCTCGGTCATCTGCTCGATCATGCTCTCCATGCTGGTGGCGGCCACCGTCCAGCTCTCGTTGTGGGTGTAGAAGCTGTCAAAAAAGGCCTCGGTCTCGTCCAGAAAGGCGGTGGTGTCGGTGCCGGCGGCGGCCACCACCGTGAAGCTGGTGTACCCTTGCCCCGTCTCCCCCAGCTTCTCGGCCGCCGCCAGGGGGATGTACAGGTCGGTGACCGGGTCCTCGCCGGTCATGCTGAAGTAGCCGCTGGAGTCGTACTCGTAGATGCCGGTGACATAGAAGGTGAGCAGCTTTGTGCCCACCGTGACCTGAAAGCTCTGCCCCAGCACCGAGGCGTCCGCCCGGCCGAAGACGGCCTCGCAGGCCAGGTCGCTGAGCACCGCCAGCTGCCGCTCGCCGTCGGAATCCTTGATGAACCGGCCGCAGAAGGGCTCCAGGTCGTTGGTGTCGCCAAAGCCGGCGTTGACCCCCGTCACCGAGACGGAGGCGGTGTCCTCGCCGGAGCCCACCGTGCCGTCGCCCAGGCTGCTGGCCAGGGACACCGCGCTGATGCTGTCGGCGTAGGCGGCGGTGTACTCGTCGATCATGGCGTCGGTGATGCGGTCCTCCTCGGCGGGCTGGGCCATGCCGAACATCCGCCCGCCGCCGTCGCTCTCGCTCTTCTGCTGCAGGCTGACGGTGATGTTGTTGATGCCAAAGCCCTGGAGGCTGTCGGTGAGGGAGCCGGAGAGGGAGTCGCCCACCGTGACGATGGCGATCACCGAGCCGATGCCGATGATGATGCCCAGCATGGTGAGCAGCGCCCGCATCTTGTTGGCCCACAGGCTTGCAAAGGCCATGCGGATGTTGTCAAGCACTGCGGCCCGCCCCCTTTCTCTCGCCCACGATGCGCCCGTCCTGCAGCGTGAGGATGCGCTGGCACTCCTCGGCCAGCTGCTGGCTGTGGGTGATGAGCACGATGGTCATGCCCTGGCGGTGCAGGTCGTGAAAGATGTCCATCACGGTGCGGCTGGTGGCGGAGTCCAGCGCGCCGGTGGGTTCGTCCGCCAGCAGCAGCGAGGGGTGATTGGCCAGCGCCCGGGCGATGGCCACCCGCTGCTTCTGCCCGCCGGAGAGCTCATTGGGCTCGTGGCCGGCCCGCTCGCTCATGCCCACCTGGGCCAGCAGTTCCCTGGCCCGCTTTGTGCGCTGGCGGCCGGGCACCCGGGCGTAGAGCAGGGGCAGCTCCACGTTTTTCAGCGCGCTGGTGCGGCCGATGAGGTTGAAGGTCTGGAACACGAAGCCGATCTTGCGGTTGCGGATGGCGGACAGTTCGCTCTCCTTCGCTTTGGACACGTCCACCCCGTCCAGGATGTAGCTGCCTTCGGTGGGTCTGTCCAGCACGCCGATGATGTTCATCAGGGTGGACTTGCCGCTGCCGCTCTCGCCCACGATGGCCACGAACTCCCCGGGGTACACCGCCAGGTCGATGCCGTGGAGGATCTCCAGCTCATTGGGCTTGCCGATGTAGTAGCGCTTGATGATGCCGTGCATCTCGATGATGGGCTGCTGCATACCCGTCAGCCTCCCATCCCGGGCCGGCCGCCGTCCCGTCCGCCCGCAGGCGCGGCGCCGCCGTCGGCGGGGGCCGCGACGACCACCTCACCGCCGCCCATCATCATGTCGGAAGGGGCGGTCACTTGCTCGGTGGCCTCCTCCGGGTCGGCGGCGGCGCGCACCACCATCCCCTCCTCCAGCTCGCTGCCGCTGATCTCGGCGTAGTAGTCGTTGGAGGCGCCCACCGTCACCGGCAGCTCCTCAAAGGTCTGCTGGCCGTTCTCCCCGCCGGTGCGCACATAGATCACCGAGGTGCCGTCCTCCTTTTCCTCAATGGCGTCCAGCGGTACGGTGAACACGTTTTCGGTGGTGGACTGGATGATCTGCACCTTGGCGTTGGTGCCGATGAGCAGGCCGCTGTCGGCGTCGTCCACCGTCACCTCGGCGGAAAAGGTGCTGGAGGAATTGCCGCCGCCCGAGGCGGTGGGCGAGATCTGGGTGAGGGTGCCGCCTATCTCGCCGTCGATCACGTCGCTGGTGATGACGGCGTGCATCCCCTCGCGCACGCTGTCGATGTCGTACTCGGCGATGGTGATGGCGATCTTGAGGCTGTCGGTGTTCTGGATGGTGGCCGCCGCGCCGTCGATGACGCTACCCACGGTGGCGTTGACCGCCGTCACCTTGCCGGAGGTCGCGGCGGTGAGGGTGTATTTTTCCAGCTGGGACTCCAGGTCCTCCAGTTCATCGCTCTCGCCGGCCTTGTTGTAGGCGTCCAGGGCGGTGTCCCGGGTCTCCTCGGCGCTCTCGCTGGTCTTGACGGCGTTGTCGTAGGCCGTCTTGGCCTGCTCGTAGGCGGTCTGGGCCTGGGTGTAGGCGCTGGAGAGGGCGTTGTAGTTGGTGGTGGACTGGGCCGTCTGCAGGTTGGCCTGGGCGGTCTTGAGCGCCTGGTCCGCGGCCGCGTATTCCGCGTTGGCCGTCTCCAGCGCGGTCTTTGCCGCCTGCTGTTCGGCGGTGAGGGCCGCGGTCTGGGCCGTCCCCGCGGGGTCGGATGCGGCGGCGCCGGCCGCCGGGTCGGATGTGACGGCGGCCGGGTCCGCCGTGGGCGCGGGGGTGGCGACGGGGTCCACCGGGTTGCCGTCGGCGTCGGCGCTGCCGCCCAGCGCCTGCCAGGCGGCCAGGGCGCTCTGCCGGGCGTTGAGTTTGGTCAGCAGGTCGGCGTTGGCCGCGTCCACCGCGCTCTGGTAGCCGCTCACCGCGGCGGCGGCCGTGTCGTAGGCGCTCTTGGCGGAGTCCCGGGCGGACTCCTTCTCCTTCATCGTGTCGTAGGCGGTGGTGACGTTCTTCTCCGCCTCGGTGAGGCTGGTCTGGGCCTTTTCGTACTGCTTCTGGGCGGTGGCCTTGGCGTCCGCCAGGCTCTCCTGCAGTTTTTGGATGCTTTCCTCCAGGTCGGAGGTGTCCAGGGTGCAGATCACATCCCCGGCCTGGACCGCGTCGCCCACCTGCACGTCCACCGTCTTGACGGTGTACTTCAGGTCAGTGGTGACGTTGGACACCTCGGCGCTCTGCACCGTGCCGGTGGCGCTGATGGAGTCCTCCAGGGTGCCCTTTTCCAGGGTGACGGTGCGCACATAGGTGCTGCCGGCGGCGGGCAGGGCGGCGCGGCGGCCGGCCCGGCCGCGCAGCGCCAGCGCGGCCACGGCGGCCACGGCCAGCACCGCCAGGGCGATGAGCGCCTTTTTGTGGCGGCCCGCGAAGGCGGCCGCGCCGGCGCAGGCGATCTTGATCTTACTCATTTGCTATTCCCCCATTCGCTCTTCTCCCCCACAGCGGGCGGAGGCTACGAAGTATTCTACGAGAGCTTTGTGAAATCAGACGGAAAAAATCGTGAAATTTTTGTGGTGTGCACAAAAATTTTGTACAGCTGTGCACCTTGGGCGACAAAAAGCGTCCTCCCCGGGGGGAGGACGCAGCGGCAGTCCTGAAGGTGTTACCGCGGTCGGGCGGCGTGTCTGCGTCCCTTTGCCCGCCGGGCGGCGCGCACCGCCAGGGCCAGCACCAGGGCCAGGGCCAGCGCCGCCCCCAGCAGGGCGGGCACAAAGAAGAGGCCCAGCCGCTCCTGGTAATACAGCCAGAGGCTGCGGCCGCAGTCGCTGCCGGCCACCAGTTCCACGGCGCCCACCCGCTCGCCGTCCACATAGACGGCGGCAGCGCCCACCGTCTGCCCCGCTTTTACCGGGGCTTCCAGCCGGTCGGGCAGGCCCTCCGGCACCACCTCCACCCGGCTGACAGAGGTCTGCAGGGCGGTGAGGGTGTCGGCGGTGTAGAGGCCCACCGTCTCGGCCCCGGCGCACCAGGCCACCGGCACATTGACCACCGGCGTTTCGGTGTTGGGCAGCTGCACCGGCCAGAAGTTCGCCAGCGCCCAGTCGTAGAGGTTCGCGGTGGTGTGGAAGGCGTAGTTGAAGCCGTCCGGCGCCAGTTCCACCGGCGCGCCCATCACCACCAGCAGCCAGGTCATGCCGCCCGACTCGGCGCTGGAGGCAAAACACCGCCCCGCCTCGTTGGTGAAGCCGGTCTTGATGCCCCGGATGTAGGAGCGGTAGAGTTCCTGGTCCGGCCGCTGCATCACGTTGGTGGTGGTGATGTAATAGGCCGCGTCCGCCGGGGCGTCGGCGCTTTCGGGCACGGTGTGGAGGTTGGTCAGCGGCATCCAGTAGCCGGTCTGGCAGGCCACCTCCATCAGCGTCTCGTTTTCCCGGAAGGCCCGGGCGATGAGGAACATGTCGTAGGCGGTGGTGTGGTTGCCGTATTCCAGCCCGTAGAGGCCGTGGGCGCAGACGAAGTTGGTGTTCTCGCAGCCCAGTTCCGCCGCCCGCTGGTTCATCCGGTCAAAAAAAGCCTGCAGGTCGCCGCCGCCCAGGTAACAGGCGATGGCGCTGGCCGCGTCGTTGCCGCTGGGCAGCAGGCAGGCGTAGAGCAGGCTCTCCAGCGTCACCGTCTCCCCTATTTTCAGGTCCGCGTCCGAGCCGTTCTCCGCCTGGATGCGGTCGAACTCGGCGGCCAGGCTCTCGGGGATGGTGTAGCTCTGGGCCAGGTCGGCCCCGCTCTCCGCCAGCAGCAGGGCGGTCATCATCTTGGTGAGGCTGGCGGCGGCCCGCACCTCGTGGGCGTTCTTCTCGTACACCACCGTGTCGGTGTCCAGATTGTAGAGATACACCGCCTCGGCGTTCACCGCGCCGGCGGGCGGCTCCCACCCGGCCGCCGCGGGCAGGGCAAAGCAGAGGGCGGCCGCCAGGGCCAGCGCGAACGAAAGTATCCTGCGTTTCAAGTCCTTTGTTCCTCCGGGTATGTTTTGGGCCGGGGCGCGCCCCCGCCTTTTCTTTCATTATACGGGAAGGCGCGCGGGCTTACAACAAAAAATCCCGCCGCCCGGCAGGGGCGGCGGGAAAAGAGGTCGGTGCAGGAGGGCCGGACGGGGCGCAGCGGTCTCACCCGCCCTGCCCGGGGGACACGGGGGCGTCCCCATCGGCGGGGGCGGGGGGCTGGGTCCCATCGGCGGCGGGGGCGGCCGGCGAGGCAGCGGCAGCCGCACCGTCAGCGGGGGCTGCGTCCCGGTTGAGGATCTCCATGAACTCGTCGCCGGTGATGCTCTCCCGCTCCATCAGAAAGGCGGCCAGCTCGTGCAGCTTGTCGACGTTCTCCTTGAGGATGCCCATCGCCTTTTCGTGGGCCTCCTTGATGATGGCCAGCACCTCCTGGTCGATCTTCTCGGCGGTGCCCTCGCTGCAGGCCAGGGTGGAGTCGGCGTTCAGGTACTTGCCGGCGGTGGTCTCCAGGGCCATCATGTCGAACTGGCGGCTCATGCCCAGCCGGGTGACCATGCTGCGGGCCAGGCGGGTGGCCTGCTCGATGTCGTTGGAGGCGCCGGATGTGCAGGTGCCGAAGATCAGTTCCTCGGCGGCCCGGCCGCCGGTGAAGGTGGCGATCTTGTTCAGCGCCTCCTCGCGGCTGAGCAGGTTCTCCTCCTCCTGGGGCACCTGCATGGTGTAGCCCAGGGCCCCGGAGGTGCGGGGCACGATGGTGATCTTGGTGACGGGGGCGCTGTTGGTCTGCCGGGCGGCCACCAGGGCGTGACCGATCTCGTGGTAGGCCACGATGCGCTTTTCCTTTTTGCTGAGCACCTTGTTCTTGCGCTGGTAGCCGGCGATCACCGTCTCCACCGCCTCCTCCAGGTCGCTCTGGCGCACGATGCGGCGGTTGTTCTTCACCGCCAGCAGCGCCGCCTCGTTGATCATGTTGGCCAGGTCGGCGCCCGACGCGCCGGAGGTGGCCCGGGCGATAGCCATGAAATCCACGTTCTCGTCCATCATCACCTTGCGGGCGTGCACCTTGAGGATGGCGGCGCGGCCTTCCAGGTCCGGCAGTTCCACCGGGATGCGCCGGTCGAAGCGCCCGGGGCGCAGCAGCGCCTTGTCCAGGGTCTCGGGGCGGTTGGTGGCCGCCAGGATGATGACCCCCTTGGAGCCGTCGAAGCCGTCCATCTCGGTGAGCAGCTG
>DWYI01000006.1 GCA_019118765.1 Candidatus Allofournierella merdavium
TGGGCTTCCAGGTCCGGTTGGAACGACGATGGGAATGGGACACCTGGATACCGAAGGAAACGCCCTTGCCACAACAATCACACTTTGCCATTTGCTGCACCTCCTCGTATTTAAGTCGCCAGAATATAATACCAGACCCGGCGGCAAAATGCAAGCATTTTTTAAAAATATCTGGCCAAAGAATCGGAAAATACGCGTTTCGCCTTGTGCCGCGCCGCCAAACAAAGTATAATAAATCCAAATGCGCCGCGTTTTCCTGCCTGATGGGCCGCGCGGCGGACCAGAATGGAAAGGCGGACTTGTGTTATGGGCCTGATCGACAAACGAACGCTGCTGGTGTGGCTGCTGCGGGCGCTGGTGATGCTGGTGGCCATCCCGGTGCACGAGGCGGCCCATGCCCTTGTCAGCGCGAAGCTGGGGGACACCACCGCCAAGGACATGGGGCGGCTCACCCTCAACCCTCTGGCCCACTTCGACCCGCTGGGCGCTTTGTGCATGATCTTCACCGGCATCGGCTGGGCAAAGCCGGTGCCCACCTATGCCTCCCGGTTCAAAAACCCCAAGGCGGGCATGGCCCTCACGGCGGCGGCGGGCCCGCTGGCCAACCTGGTGGTGGCCTTTGTGGCGGTGCTGCTCTATAAAATATTGTATTACACCCTGCCCGCCGGCGCGGCGGTCAACTTTGTGCTGCTGTTTCTGGAGTACATGGCCAGCATCAACACCATGCTGGCGGTGTTCAACCTGCTGCCCGTGCCCCCCTTCGACGGCAGCCGCATCGTCACGGTGTTTTTGCCCCAGCGCACCTATTTCAGGCTGATGCAATACGAGCGCTATATCTTCATCGCCGTGTTTTTGCTGCTGTTTCTGGGCTTTCTGGACGGGCCGCTCTACCTGCTCAACAACTTTGTGTGGGATGGGCTGATGTGGGCTACCTCCTTCGTGGACAGGGCGGTATTCGCCCTGGCGGGCGTGAGCGTGTGACGGTTCGGAGAGAGGAGCGCAATGGAGAGTCTTACCTTTAAGCTGGAGGAGTTCGAGGGCCCGCTGGACCTTCTGCTCTATCTGGTGGGCAAAAACAAGATGGATCTGCACGAGATCGCCATTCTCGATCTGATCGATCAGTACACCGCCGTGATCAACACCCTCACCGAGCACCGCCTGGACGTGGCCAGCGAGTTCATCGAGATGGCGGCGCGGCTGGTGCAGATGAAGAGTTACCTGCTGCTGCCCCGCAGCGAGGAGGCCGAGCGCCTCAAACAGGAACTCACCGGCCAGCTGATCGAATACAGCGCCTGCAAGGAGATCGCCGGCCGGATGGGCGCCATGGCCGCCGCCACCTTCACGGCGGTGCGAAACCCCATGGAGGTGGAGCAGGACAACACCTATACCCTGCGCCACGACGCCTCGCTGCTGCAGCAGGCATGGTTCGGCCTGATGGGCCGCAGCCGCCGCCGCGCCGCCCCCAGCGCCGAGCGCTTCGAGCCGCTGGTGGCCGCCCCCTTCGTGTCGGTGGCCAGCCGGGTGGTGCATGTGCTGCGGGGCCTGGTCACCGGAAAGGTGAGCCGGCTGCGCAGCCTGTTCTCGCCCGGGGGCAGCCGCAGCGAGACGGTGGCCACCTTCCTGGCCGTGCTGGAACTGGTGCGCGCCGGGCGCATCACCATTGCCGACGACGAGACCCTCGCCGTGCGGCGGGGCAAAACCACCCACCGGGAGGAATGACGGATGGAACTGAAAGAATGCATGGGCGCGGTGGAGGCGATGCTCTTCGCCCACGCCGAGCCGGTGAGCGCCGGGCGGCTGGCGCAGGCGCTGGACATGGACGAGGACACGGTGGAGCGGGTGCTGTGGGCGCTGCAGGACGAGTATGACCGTCCGGCCCGGGGCCTGAGGCTGCTCCATCTGGAGGACAAATGGCAGCTGGCCACCAAGAACGAATGGGCCGGGCCGGTGAAAAAAATTCTGGACACCCGCCGCAACACTCCCCTGAGCCAGGCGGCGCTGGAGGTGCTGGCCATCATCGCCTACAACCAGCCGGTCTCTCGCGGGTTCGTGGAGCAGGTACGCGGGGTGGACTCCTCCTCCACCGTGGCAAAGCTGCTGGAAAAGGGCCTCATCGAGGAGGCGGGCCGGCTGGACCTGCCGGGCCACCCCGTCAGCTTTGCCACCACCGACACATTTCTGCGCACCTTCGGGCTGGAGAGCCTGGCCCAGCTGCCGCCGCTGCACGACGACGAGCTGCCGCTGGAACAGCTGGCCGCCACCGGCGAACTGCCCGAGGATACCCAGCCGCCCCGGGAGGGGGCCGACGGTTAAATGGCCGCCCTGTGGCTGATCGTCCGCATCCTTTTGTGGGTGCTGGCGATCCTGCTGGGGCTGGTGGTGCTGGCGCTCTTTGTGCCCGTCACCGCCGAACTGCAGGCGGACGAAAAGGGCTTCGCCGCCTGGCTGCGGGTGCTCTTTGTGCGGGTGAGGCTCTACCCCCGCCCGCCGAAAAAGGAGAACAAACCCCGACGCGAAAAGCGGAAAAAGGCAAAGAGCGCCCCGGCGCAAAAGGCGGAGCCGCCGGCCCCGGAAAAAGCGCAGGGGCAGCCCCCCGAAAACGGCCCGCAGCCTGCCAGCGCGGCGCCGGATAAAGGAGAGGTCGGCGCCAAAGGGGAAAGCGCCGCCGGCGCCCCGGCACGGAAAAAGTCCGCACCGGAACGGCCGAAGCGGACTGCCGGCGGGTCCGGCGCGTCCCTGGCCGACCGGCTGCCGAAGGATATGGACCGGATCGCGGCGCTGGTGTCCACGGCGGGCGGCGCGGTGCGCCGGCTGCTGGCCGGGCTCACCGTCCACGGCATCAAAGCCTTCCTGCCGGTGCACCGGGACGACGCGGCCGGCACCGCCCTGGCGGTGGGCGGCGTCTGGGCCGCCGTAGGGGCAAGCCTGGGCGTTTTGCAGAACTTCCTCCGCATCCGTCCCGGTGAGATCACCGTGCAGCCGGATTACACCGGCGAAGAACAGAGAAAAGCAAGTTTCTCTTGTAAAATCACCGGGTATTTGTTTATAATGGTATCAGTGGGAATTTGGGCGTTCCGGCGCCTGAAGGAACAGAAGATCCTGTGACGGAAACGAGACAGGGGCCCCGCCCCGGAAGGAGATCCACATGGCAGAACGGCAGCTGGAAGGCTTGATGAGCGTTACCCTGGAAAAGATCAAGGAGATGACCGGCTCCAATACCATCATCGGCGAGCCCATCCGGGTGGACGGCGCCACCATCCTGCCGGTGTCCAAGGTCACCTTCGGATTTGCCGGCGGCGGCTCCGACTTTGGCGCAAAGACCACCAAGGAACTGTTCGGCGGCGGCACCGGCGCCGGCGTGTCGGTCACGCCGGTGGCCTTTCTCATCGTCAAGGACGGCAACGTGCGCACCGTGCAGCTGGCGGATCCCTCCAGCACGGTGGACCGGGCGCTGAACATGCTGCCCGAACTGGTGGACAAACTCAGCGGGATGCTGGGCAAAAAGGAGAGCGCCGAGCCTGCCGGCCCGGCCGAACCGCAGGAATAATACAAAGCCGGGGGTGGCTGGAACAGGGGATGCGCCGCGGGGCGCGGCGCGGTTCCGGCTGCTCCCTTTGCACATCGCAACCGACAGGAAAGGGAAGCACGACAAATGGCATTGGAACGCATACAGAAAGTCATGGCCGAACAGGGGCTGTGCAGCCGGCGCGCCGCCGAACAGATCATCCTGGAAGGGCGGGTCAAGGTCAACGGGCATCCGGCGCGCCTGGGCGACAAGATGGACGTGAACCGCGACAGCCTGATGATCGACGGCGAGCGCATCCGGCTGGTGAAAAAGCAGGAATACCATTACCTGATGCTCCACAAGCCCCGGGGCTTCGTCACCACCACCAGTGACGAGCGGGGCCGCAAGACGGTGATGGATCTGCTGGCGGACTACCCGGTGCGGGTGTTCCCAGTGGGCCGGCTGGACAAGGACAGCGAGGGCCTCTTGCTGCTCACCAACGACGGTGATTTCGCCAACCTGATGATGCATCCCTCCCACGGGGTGAGCAAACTCTACCGGGTCACGGTGCACCCCCGGGCGGACGAGAGCCAGGTGGTCGCCCTGAGCGAGGGCGTCACGCTGGAGGACGGCACCGTCACCCAGCCCGCCGTGGTGAACGTGGTGGTGGACGAGCCCGGCCGCACCGTGCTGGAGATGACCATCAAGGAGGGCAAGAACCGCCAGATCCGCCGCATGTGCGAGGCGGTGGGCCTGGAGGTGGCGCGGCTGCGCCGCAGCGCCATGGGCGCGGTGAAGCTGGGGATGCTCCAGCCGGGGCAGTACCGGGAACTGACCAAGAGCGAGGTGGCCGCCCTGCGGGCCGCCGCCCAGAAGGGCAAGGCCCGGGCCCGCACCCAGGCCAGCCAGGAGGCCGCCGCCCGGCGGCAGGCCCGCGCGGCGGGCAAGGCGCCGGCCCGGAGAGCCTCTCCCCGCCGGCAGCGCCCGGAGCGGGGCGAATGAGTTTGTCCCATCTGCCAATTTTGTTGTACTATGCAGGTGAGTGGGAAAAAGATGTTGTTATCCTTTTATCAAAGCAGTATAATAAAGACAATTTGGAAAGAAAAAACGAAGGCGGTACACGCTTTTTCGTGGCAATGAAACAGGAGGGTTAACTATGGCGAAAGAAAAGCTGGGCACGGGCGAGATTTTGTCAACGTTCTTTGACGATGGCGTTTACACCCCGCTGCTGGCATCCGGCGCGGTGGAGGCGGCCCACGGCTGTGCCGGCGGCCAGCCGGTGTACGCGGTGTGCCAGAACGGCGGCGCGCTCACCGTGAAGGATGTGGAAAAGCAGATCAAGGTCCTGGAGATGGCGGCCCTCACCGGCAACCCGGTGGTCACCTTCTACGATTCGGTGGGCGCGAAGCTGGAAGAGGGCCTGGATGTGCTGACCGCAGCTTCCCGGCTGAATGCCGCCATCGCGAAGGTGTCCGGCGTGGTGCCCCAGGTGGCTGTGGTGGTGGGCGTTTGCGGCGCCAGCGCCGCCCTGGCCGCCGCCAGCGCCGATGTGTGCATCATGGCCGAGGGGGCCGAGCTGTTCTTCACCGCCCCCTTCACCAGCGCCGCCCACGGCGATAAACTGGCCGGCGCGGGCAGCGCCGAATTCGCCGCCAAGGCGGGCGTGGCTGCTCTCACCGCCAAGACGGCCGCCGAGGCCGTGGCTCTGGCCGCCCGCATCGTCACCCTGCTGCCCGGCAACAACCTGGCGGGCCCCTCGGTGTTCGAGTTCGAGGCCCCGGCGGAACTGCCGGACCTGGTCAAATACGACGCCGCCCAGATCGTGAAGTCCCTGGTGGACGAGGGCAGCGCCATCGAGTTGTTCAGCGCCTTCGGCGGCAACGTCTACACCGCCCTGGCCACCGTGGGCGGCAACGCCGTGGGCGTGGTGGCCACCCAGCCCGCGGAACTGTGCCGCGCCTGCGTGGACAAGGCCGCCCGCCTGGTGCGTCTGTGCGACGCCTTCAGCATCCCGGTGGTGACGGTGGTCAACAGCGAGGGCTTCGTGCCCAGCGCCAGCGAGGATCAGGCCGGCGGCATCCGCGCCGCCGCCCGGTTGGCCGGTACATACGCCGACGCCACCACCGCCAGGGTGGCCCTGCTGATGGGCAAGGCGGTGGGCCCCGTCTACACCGCCCTGGCCAATGCGGACCTGCGGCTGGCCGTCACCGGCTGCACCGTCTCCGCGCTGGAGCCCCTGGCCGCCGCCCGGGTGCTCTTCAAGGACAAGCTGGAGCAGACCGACAATCTGTCTGCGGCCACCTCCGCCACCGCCGTGCAGTACGCGGCGCAGCACTGCAGCGCCGCGGCCGCCGTGGCCGCCGGCGCCGCCGATCTGCAGGTGGATGCCGCCGGCGCCCGCGCCGCGCTGGTGAACGCGCTGGACATCCTGGCCAGCAAGCGCGCCCAGCGGCTGCCCAAGAAGCACGGCAACATGGCTCTTTGATAAAAACGATAGGTCATATCGATTGATTAGGAGGAACACGGACTATGAAACACTACACCATCACCGTCAACGGCACCCCGTACAATGTGACTGTTGAGGAGAGCGCCCCCGGCGCCGCGCCCGCCCCTGTGGCGGCCCCCGCCCCCAAGGCGGCTCCCGCTGCCGCCCCCGCCCCCAAGGCCGCCCCGGCCGCCGGCGCGGTGGCTGTGAACGCCCCCATGCCCGGCACCATTCTGGAGGTCAAGACCGCTCCCGGCACCGCGGTGAAGGCGGGCGACGTGCTGGTGATCCTGGAGGCCATGAAGATGGAAAACGAGATCGTGGCCCCGCAGGACGGCACCGTTGCTTCGGTGAACGTGAAGAAGGGCGACAGCGTGAACTCCGGCGACGTGCTGGCCACGCTGAACTGAGAAACGGGAGGTGTTCGAGATGGCAAAACCCGTAAAGATTACTGAAGTGGTGCTGCGCGACGCCCACCAGTCGCTGCTTGCCACCCGCATGACCATGGACGAGATGCGGCCGATCCTGCCCGCCATGGATGAGGTGGGCTATTACTCGGTGGAGTGCTGGGGCGGCGCCACCTTCGACGCCTGCATCCGCTTTCTGGATGAGGACCCCTGGGAGCGGCTGCGCATCCTGCGCAAGGAGATGCCCCATTCCAAGCTGCAGATGCTCTTCCGCGGCCAGAACATGCTGGGCTACCGCCACTACGCCGACGACGCGGTGGAGTACTTCGTGCAGAAGTCGGTGGCCAACGGCATCGACATCCTGCGTATCTTCGACGCGCTGAACGATCCCCGCAACCTGGAGACCGCCATCAAGGCGGCCATCAAGGAGAAGGCCCATGTGCAGGGCTGCATCAGCTACACCCTGAGCCCGGTGCACAACAACGAGTATTTTGCCAACTACGCCAAGACCCTGGAGGAGATGGGCGCCCACAGCATCTGCATCAAGGATATGGCGGGCCTGCTGACCCCCTATGCCACCTACGAGCTGGTGAAGGCGCTGAAGGAGACCGTCTCCATCCCGGTGGACATCCACAGCCACTACACCTCCGGCCTTGCCTCCATGTCCATCCTGAAGGGCATCGAGGCCGGCGCGGACATCGTGGACACCGCCATGAGCCCGCTGGCGCTGGGCACCAGCCATATGCCCACCGAGAGCCTGGTGGCCGCCCTGAAGGGCACCGAGTATGACACCGGCCTCGACCTGAAGAAGCTGAACGTGGTGCGCGCCCACTTCGCAAAGCTGCGGGAAAAGTACATCGCCAACGGCCAGATCAGCCCCAAGGTGCTGGGCGTGGACGCCAACACCCTGCTGTACCAGGTGCCCGGCGGCATGCTCTCCAACCTGCTCAAGCAGCTGAAGGACGCCGGCAAGGAGGACCAGCTGGAGGCGGTGCTGGAGGAGATCCCCCGCGTGCGGGAGGACTCCGGCTATCCGCCGCTGGTCACCCCCACCAGCCAGATCGTGGGCACCCAGGCGGTGTTCAATGTCATCCTGGGCGAGCGCTACAAGATGGTCACCAAGGAGTTCAAGGGCCTGGTCCACGGCGACTACGGCCGCACCCCCGCGCCCATCAGCCCCGAGTTCACCAAGAAGATCCTGGGCGACGAACAGCCCATCACCTGCCGTCCGGCAGACCTGCTGGAGCCGGAGGTGGAAAAGATGAAGGCCGAGGCCGCCAAGTACGCCATCCAGGAGGAGGACGTGCTCACCTACGCCATGTTCCCCCAGGTGGCCCCCAAGTTCTTCGAAAAGCGTGCCGAGAAGGCCGCCGGCGTGGACGGCGACCATGTGGACTACGCCTCCAAGAGCCATCCGGTGTGATTTTTACCCTCTGCATCCTCCCGCCCGCTGGGCGGGAGGATATTTTTGTTCCACCCTGCCAATGCTGAAAAACAGGGGAACGCGCGGTTCACGGCGGGCAGAAATTGGAAGCAAAACCTTGAAAAGAGAGGCCAAAAAGAGTAAGATAGCAATATGTATATTTTAAATGGGGGACCCGGCCCTCGCCAAGAAAATATACAACGAATCACCCGACAAAACGTGAAAGAGGTGGGTTTGAATGGCCCTGAGCATGACCGGCTACGGCCGCGCCGAGGCGCTGGTGAACGGCCGTGACATCACGGTGGAGATCAAAAGCGTCAATTCCCGCTATTTTGAGTATTCCTCCCGCATCCCCCGCAGCTGCGCCTATATGGACGACAAGCTGAAAAAGCGCCTGAGCGCCGCCGTCAGCCGGGGCAAGGTGGAACTGAGCCTCCAGATGCAGACGGTGAGCGCACCGGACGTGACGGTGCAGGTGAATATGCCGCTGGCAAAAAGCTACGCCGCGGCGCTGGATGCCATCCGCGCCGAGACGGGCGCGCCGGGCGATGTGACCGCCGGCCTGCTGGCCCGGTTCCCCGACGTGCTGGCCGTGCGCCATGCCAATGTGGACGAGGAGGCCCTGTGGCAGGATGTGGCCGGCGTGTGCGACGCCGCGCTCCACAACTTCATCGCCATGCGGGCGGTGGAGGGCGAAAAACTGAAGGCGGACGTGCTGGGCCGCCTTGCCGTCATTGAGAAGACAGTGGGCAAAATCGAGGAGGGCAGCGCGCAGCGGGTGGAGGCATATACCCAAAAACTCTACGCCCGCCTCCAGACCATCCTGCAGGACCAGAACATCGACCAGGGGCGCATCCTCACCGAGGCGGCCATTTTTGCCGACAAGACCGCCGTGGACGAGGAGACGGTGCGCCTGCGCAGCCACATCGCCCAGTACCGGGAGATCCTGGAGACCGACGGCCCGGTGGGCCGCAAGCTGGATTTCCTCACCCAGGAGCTCAACCGGGAGACCAACACCATCGGCTCCAAGTGCCAGGACCTTGCCATCACCCGCATGGTGGTGGACACCAAGGCCGAGATCGAGAAGATCCGCGAACAGATCCAGAACATCGAGTGACGAAAGGGGAGGGGAAGGTATGAAACTCATCAACATCGGCTTCGGCAACATGGTCAACGCCAGCCGCCTGATCGCCATCGTCAGCCCCGAGAGCGCCCCCATCAAGCGCATCGTGCAGGAGGCCCGGGACAAGGGCACCCTGATCGACGCCACCTACGGCCGGCGCACCCGCGCGGTCATCATCATGGATTCCGACCACGTCATCCTCAGCGCCGTGCAGCCCGAGACGGTAGCCAACCGCCTGGCGGTGGACGATGTGGAAGACGACGAGGAGATGGACAATGCATAACGAACAGTATCTGGTGGTGGTGTCCGGGCCTTCCGGCTCCGGCAAGGACACGGTGGTCTCCCGGCTGATGCAGCAGCACCCGGAGATCGAAATTTCCGTCTCCGCCACCACCCGCGACAAGCGCCCGGGCGAAGCCGAGGGGGTCAACTACTACTACCTCACCGTGCCCGCCTTTGAAAAGAAGATCGCCGACGGCGAGATCCTGGAGTACACCCAGTACTGCGGCAACTACTACGGCACCCCGAAATCCGAGGTGGACAAGCGCATTGCCGCCCACACCACCGTCATCCTGGTGATCGAGGTGGTGGGCGCCACCAACATCAAGCGCCTCTACCCCGGGGCCACCACCATCTTCATCCAGCCCCCCAGCTACGCCGAGCTGGAGGAGCGGCTGCGCCACCGCGGCACCGAGAGCGAGCAGGCCATCCAGAGCCGCCTTGCCCGGGCGGTGGAGGAGATGGGCTACGCCTCGGATTACGACGAGGTGGTGGTCAACGACGACGTGGACCGCTGCGCCGACGAGGTCTACCGGCTCATTCAGGAGCATCAGCATACATAAATAAGAAAAAGGGGGAACGTGGCTTTGTTGCAGACCGTTCAAGTGGCAGTCAGCGGGGCCACCTTCCACTTTGACAAGCTTTATACCTATCTGCTGCCGCCCCGGCTGGACGGGGCGGTGTTCGTGGGCAGCATGGTGCTGGTGCCCTTCGGAAAGGGCAACAAGCCCCGCACCGGCGTGGTGCTGGCCCTGGGAGAAGTGGAGGAGGCCGGCCGCTGC
This sequence comes from Candidatus Allofournierella merdavium, assembly GCA_019118765.1. Taxonomy (GTDB): domain Bacteria; phylum Bacillota; class Clostridia; order Oscillospirales; family Ruminococcaceae; genus Allofournierella_A; species Allofournierella_A merdavium. Next base: position 10,005 of record DWYI01000006.1, read on the forward strand.
AAGGAACTGTTCGACGCCGCCCCCGAGGAGGCCCGCCTTACCGACGAACTGCTGGGCCTTGTGCATTTTTTGAAGGAGCGCACCTTCTGCACCTGGTACGAGGCGGTGCGGGCCATCATCCCCTACGGGGCCCAGTACCGCCCGGCGAGCACCGAGAACGGCCCCCGGCTGCAAAAGCAGCTGCAGCGCCACACAGAACCCTTGTATGAACTGGCCGGGCCGCTGCCCGAAAAGCCCAAACCCACCGAAAAGCAGAAGGCGGCGGCCGCGGCGCTGGAAAACGGGCCGCTGCCCGCCTCCGCGCTGGCGGAGATGGGCCTCTCCCGCGCGGTGCTGGATAACCTCTGCGAAAAGGGCGTGCTGCGCAAAGGCCAGGTGGACAAGACCGTGGACCTCTACGCCGGCATCCCCCGCTCGGAGGAGCCGGTGGTGCTCAGCGAGGACCAGCAGAAGGTCTTTGCGGGCCTGGCGGCGCGGATGGAGAGCGGCAGGGCTTCGGCGGCGCTGCTCTACGGCGTCACCGCCAGCGGCAAGACGCTGGTGTTCTTAAAGCTCATCCAGCGCTGCCTGGAACTGGGGCGCACCGCCCTGGTGCTGGTGCCGGAGATCAGCCTCACCCCCCAGATGATCCGCCGCCTCAAGGCCAGCTTCGGCGAGCGGGTGGCGGTGCAGCACTCCGCCCTCAGCCACACCGAGCGCCTGTTGCAGTGGCGGATGATCCAGACCGGCGGGGCCGACATCGTGGTGGGCACCCGCAGCGCGGTGTTCGCCCCCCTTTCGAACCTGGGCCTCATCGTGGTGGACGAGGAGCAGGAGCACACCTACCAGTCGGAGAGCGCCCCCCGCTTTGACGCGCGGCAGGTGGCCAAGCGCCGCGCCGCCGACCATAACGCGCTGGTGCTCTTCGCCAGCGCCACCCCCAGTGTGGAGAGTTACCAGGCCGCGCTGGAAGGGCGCTACACCCTTTATAAACTCAAAAAACGCTATGCCAGCCAGCCGCTGCCCACCGTGGAACTGGTGGACATGCGCGCCGAACTGGCGGCGGGCAACCCCGCCAGCATCAGCGCGCCGCTGGCCGGGCACATCCGCGAAACGCTGGCGGCAAAGCGGCAGACCATCCTGCTGCTCAACCGCCGGGGTTACCGCACGGTGGGCATGTGCACCCAGTGCGGCAAGGCGGTGAAGTGCGGCAGCTGCAGCGTGCCCATGGTCTACCACAAGGCCGAGCACAAGCTGCTGTGCCACTACTGCGGCCACACCATCTCCCCGGTGCCCACGGTGTGCCCCGCGTGCGGCGGCAAGCTGCGCTACACCGGCTTCGGCACACAGCGGGTGGAGGAGGAACTGGCCGAATTGTTCCCCGAGGCGCGGGTGCTGCGCATGGACCAGGACTCCACCGGCCAGAAGAACGCCCACGACCGGATGCTGGCCCGTTTCGCCGCCGGCGACTACGACATCATGCTGGGCACACAGATGGTGGCCAAGGGCCTGGATTTTGAAAAGGTCACCCTGGTGGGGGTGCTGGGGGTGGACAGCCTGCTCTTCTCCCAGGGCTTTCGGGCTTATGAGAACGTGTTCAGCCTGGTCACCCAGGTGATCGGCCGGGGCGGCCGGGCCAGCGAGCCGGGCCACGCGGTCATTCAGACGGTGGACCCCCAGAACCCGGTGCTGAACCTGGCGGCCTCCCAGAACTACGAGGCCTTTTTCGCCCAGGAGATCGCCTTCCGGAAAATGTGCCTCTACCCGCCCTTCTGCGCGGTGTGCATCGCCGCCTTCAGCGGCGAAAAGGACGGCGAGACCCTGGCCGCGGCCGCCCGCTTCGGCGCGCTGCTCACCGACCGGGCAAAGCAGCAGCCGAAGATGCCGCTGCGCCTTTTGGGCCCCGCGCCCATGAACGTGGTCCTCATCAAGGACCGCTACCGCTACAAACTCACCATCAAATGCCGCAACGACAAAGCCTTCCGGGCGCTGCTGGCGGACGTGATGCAGGATTATGCCGCCGCGGGGCTGCCCGCGAAGGCGGCCGTGACGCTGGATTTCAATTCCGACGGGGATTAAACCGCCCCGCCGCAACAAAAAGGAGCAACGAACTATGGCACTTCGCACCATCGTACAGGACGGCGACCCCATTCTGAAAAAGGTCTGCCGCCCGGTCACAAGCTTTGACGGACGTCTCGCCACCCTGCTGGACGACATGAAGGAGACCCTGCTGGACGCCGGCGGCCTGGGCCTCGCCGGGCCTCAGGTGGGGGTCATGCGGCGGCTGTTCATCGCGCTGGATGAGCGGGACCTGCCGGAGGACGGCACCGTGCCCGAGGGCTACGAGCCCAAATTCATCGAGTGCGTCAACCCGGAGATCATCGAGCAGTCGGAGGACACGGTCACCCTCTACGAGGGGTGCCTGTCCTTCCCGGGGCACAACGGGGCCATCGCCCGCCCCCGCAAGGTGAAGATCCGCGCCCAGGACCGCCACGGCGACACCTTTGAGATGGAGGCCGAGGAGATGCTGGCCCGGTGCTTCTGCCACGAGACCAACCACCTGGACGGCATCACCATCATGGACCTGGCCGATCATTTCTATGAAGACGACTACCCCGACGAGGCGGAGGAAGACTGATGCGCATTCTCTTTATGGGCACGCCGGACATCGCGGCGGCCAGCCTCGCGGCCATTCTGGAGGCGGGGCACCAGGTCTGCGGCGTGTTCACCCGGCAGGATAAGCCGGTGGGCCGCAAGCAGGTGCTCACCGCACCGCCGGTGAAGGTGCTGGCCGAGAGCAAAGGCATCCCCGTCTACCAGCCCCGCACCCTGCGGGACGAGGCGGTGCAGGCGGATATCCGCGCCCTTGCCCCCGAGCTGATCGTGGTGGTGGCCTACGGGCGCATCCTGCCCCCCGAGGTGCTGGAGGTGCCGCCCCTGGGTTGCATCAACCTGCATGTGTCGCTGCTGCCCAAATACCGGGGCGCGGCGCCGGTGCAGTGGGCGGTGATCAACGGCGACGCCGAGACCGGCGTCTCCATCATGTATCTGGACGAGGGCCTGGACACCGGCGACATCCTCACTGTCGCCCCGGTGGCCATCGGCCCCGAGGAGACCAGCGGCGAGCTGTTCCAGCGCATCACCGCCCAGGGCGCGAAGACGCTGGTGGATACCATCGCCGCCATCGGGCGGGGCGAAGTGACCCGCACCCCCCAGGACCACAGCAAAGCCACCCAGGCGCCGCCTCTCACCAAGGAGATGGCCCGCTTTGACTTCACCCGCCCGGCCGCGGAGCTTCACAACCTGGTGCGGGGCATGAACCCCTGGCCCGTCGCCTTCTTTGAGGAGGAGGGCAAGAAGATAAAAGTCCTCCAAAGCCGGGTGGCCGCGGGCAGCGGCGCGCCGGGCCGGGTGCTGACCCTTTCGCCTTTGACCGTCGCCTGCGGCGAGGGCGCGCTGGAACTCACCGAAGTGGTGCCGGAGGGCAAAAAGCCCATGGCCGGGTCGGCCTGGGCGGCCGGCCGCCGCCTCAAGCCCGGCGATACCCTGTAAGACAAGGAGCATTGACCATGGACAACGCCCGCCGCACGGCGGCCCTCGCCCTCGTGAAACAGGAGCAGAACGGCTATTCCAACCTGGTGCTGGCCGCCGCGCTGGAACGGCAGGCCCTTTCGCCCCAGGACAAGGCCTTTGTGAGCGCCTTGTTCTACGGCGTCACCGAGAGGCTGCTCACCCTGGACTGGGCGCTGGGCCGGTGCCTTGCAAAGCCCCTGCAAAAGCTGGACGCCCCGGTGCGCGCGGTGCTGCGCTGCGGCCTCTACGAGGCAAAGTATATGCGCACCCCGGTGCCGGCGGCGGTGAACGCGGCGGTGGACCTCTGCCGCCAGCTGAAAAAGGCCAGCGCGGCGGGCCTTGTGAACGCGGTGCTGCGCCGGGCCGTGGGGCTGGACGCCGACCGCGCCCATTTTGCCCGCCGGGCAGAGGAGCTGTCGGTGCGCTACTCGGTGGGCCTGCCCATCGTGGAGTTGCTTTTGGAGCAGTACCCGGACAAGGCCGAGCGGATGCTGGCCTCCTTCTTTGAAAAGCCGCCGGTCACCCTGCGGTGCAACACCCTGCGCACAACGCCGGAAGAACTGTGCGCAAAGCTGGAGCAAGAGGGCGTCAAGGCCCGGCCGCTGGCGCTGCCCGGCGCGGTGGAGGCGGAATTTTCCGGCAGCCCCGCCGCCACCCAAGCCTTTGCCGGGGGGCTTTACCATGTGCAGGGCCTGGCCAGCCAGACGGCGGCCCTCTGCCTGGAGGCGCGGCCCGGCGAGACGGTGCTGGACCTCTGCGCCGCCCCCGGCGGCAAAACGCTGCTGCTGGCCCAGCAGATGGGGGACAGAGGCCGCCTTCTCAGCTTTGACGCGGCGAAAAACCGGCTGTCCCTCATCGAAACGGCGGCGCGCCGGTGCGGCCTTTCCTGCATCACGGTGGGGCAGGGGGACGCCTCGGTCTATGATCCGGCGCTGGCCGGAGCCGACCGGGTGCTCTGCGATGTGCCCTGTTCCGGCCTTGGCATCATCGCCAAGAAGCCGGATATCCGCTATAAATCCCTGGAGGGAGCAGAAGACCTGCACGCCCTCCAGTTGAAAATTCTCACCAACGCCGCCCGTTATGTAAAGGAAGGCGGGCGCCTGGTCTACTCCACCTGCACGATGGACGAGAGGGAAAACCAGCAGGCAGTGCGCGCCTTTTTGGAACACGCGCCAAAGTTCCGCCTCGCGCCGCCGCCGGTGGTGCTGGAGGGCGCGCTGGTGCGGGATAACATGCAGACCATGCTGCCCGGCTATGCCGGTTCCGACGGCTTTTTTGTCGCGGTGCTGGACCGGGCCTGACCACCCGGGTATGGAAACGAACGAGGGTTTGTGATACAATGAGCAAGAACTGTATATCCTCCTATACGCCCGAGGGGCTGGCGGCGCTGATGAAGGAACTGGGGCAGCCCGCCTTCCGGGCAAAACAGATCTTTCACTGGCTGCACCAGAAGCTGGTCACGGATTTCTCCGCCATGACCGACCAGCCCAAGGCCCTGCTGGCAAAGCTGGAAGAGGGATACTATATCGCCGCCCCCGCCATCGCGCGGCGGCAGCAGTCCAAGGACGGCACGGTGAAGTATCTGTTCGCTTTGGCGGACGGCAACTGCATCGAGACGGTCATCATGCGCTATCACTACGGCGTCACCGCCTGCGTGTCCACCCAGGTGGGCTGCCGGATGGGCTGCCGCTTCTGCGCCTCCACCCAGGCGGGCCGGGTGCGGAATCTGGAGGCGGGGGAGATCGCGGCCCAGATCTACACCGCCCAGAAGGACATCGGCGAGCGCATCAGCCACATCGTGCTCATGGGCATCGGCGAGCCGCTGGACAACTTCGACAACGTGATGGATTTTCTCGCCATCATTTCCTGCCCCGACGGGGTGAACATCGGCATGCGCAACATCAGCCTGTCCACCTGCGGCATCGTGCCCATGATCGACAGGCTGGCGGAGAAAAAATTGCAGCTCACCCTCTCCATCTCGCTCCACGCACCCAACGATGAGATGCGCAGCAAGATGATGCCGGTGAACGACGCCTACCCGGTGGCCCAGCTCATCGCCGCCTGCCGGCGCTACCAGCAGACCACCGGCCGGCGGGTGAGTTTTGAATATTCCATGGTGCGGGGCGTCAACGACAGCCCCGCCACCGCGCGGGAACTGGCTTCGCTCATCCGGGGCATGGGGGCCCATGTGAACCTCATCCCCATCAACCCGGTGGACGGCAGCCCCTATTCCGCCACCGACGCCGAAAATGTCAAGCGCTTTCAGGCGCTGCTCACCGAACTCGGGGTGAACGCCACCGTTCGCCGCCGGCTGGGCAGCGACATCAGCGCCGCCTGCGGCCAGCTGCGCCGGGAAGAGGCGGCAAAGGAGGGAAGGGTATGAAACTGGCGGGCAAGACCGACAAGGGCGGCTACCGCGCCGAAAATCAGGACAACTACCGCGCCGCGCGCCTTCCCGACGACACGGTGTGGGCCGTGGTGTGCGACGGCATGGGCGGCGCGGCCGCAGGGCGGCTTGCCAGCCAGGTGGCCACCGACGCCCTGGAGGACTGCTTCGCCGAGGGCCTGGCAGACCTGCCCGAGGGCGGCGAACAGGCACTGTTGGCCCGGTGCATCGCCCAGGCCAACCGGGCGGTGTACGATGAATCGCTGAAGGACCCCGTCAACCGGGGCATGGGCACCACCGCCGTCTGCGTGCTGGTGCGCCAGGGCACGGTGCATGTGGCCCATGTGGGCGACTCCCGGGCCTATCTGTGCCGTCCGGGGGAACTGGTGCAGCTCACGGTGGATCACACCATGGTGCAGCAGATGGTGGAGAGCGGCCAGCTCACCAGCCAGCAGGCCGCCTGCCATCCCCACAAGAACCTCATCACCAAGGCCTTGGGCGTGGAGCCCCAGGTGGAAGGGGACTACACCAGCGCCCCGGTCAAACAGGGCGACGTGCTGCTGCTGTGTTCCGACGGCCTGTCCGGGGCGGTGCCGGCGGAGCAGTTGCAGGACATCCTGGAGCACACCCCCTTCTTCATCACCCCCCGCAAGCTGGTGGAGCGGGCCCTGGCCGACGGCAGCCAGGACAACGTCACCGCCCTGCTGGTCGGGGTGGAACCCACGGAGGACTGAAATGGACGAACTGATCGGCAAAAAACTGGAAGGCCGCTACCTGCTGGAAAGCCTGGTGGGCGTGGGCGGCATGGCCAACGTCTATAAGGGAAAAGACCTGAAGACCGATACCGTGGTGGCGGTGAAGATCCTGCGGGAGGAGTTCAGCCAGAACACCGAACTGGTGCGCCGGTTCAAGAACGAATCCAAGGCCATCTCCATCCTGGATCACCCCAACATCGTCAAGGTGTACGACGTGTCGGTCACCGACCGGCTCCAGTTCATCGTGATGGAATACATCGACGGCATCACCCTGAAGGAGTATATGAACCGCCGGGGCGGGCCCCTCACCTGGAAAGAGGTGGTCCACTTCTGCCAGCAGATCCTGGACGCGCTGGACCACGCCCACCAGAAGGGGGTCGTCCACCGGGACATCAAACCCCAGAACATCATGCTGCTGGCGGACGGCCGGGTCAAGATCATGGACTTCGGCATCGCCCGCTTCTCCCGGGCGGAGTACCAGGACACCAGCGAAAAGGCCATCGGCTCGGTGCACTACATCAGCCCCGAGCAGGCCAAGGGCGACGTCACCGACGCCAAAGCGGACATCTACTCCATGGGCGTGATGATGTACGAGATGCTCTCGGGCAAGTTGCCCTTTGAGTCGAACAGCGCGGTGTCCGTGGCCATCAAGCAGATCGCCGACACCGCCGTGCCTCTGGGCGAGGTGGCGCCGGATGTGCCCAAAGCCCTGCAGGACATCACCGCCCGGGCCATGGCGAAGGACCCGGCGCGGCGCTACCCCAGCGCCCGGGCCATGCTCAACGACCTGGAGGAGTTCAAAAAGAACCCCAGCATCCGGTTCGAGTACGAATATCTCACAGAGGATTCGCCAGAGAGGTATATAGACAAGGTGGTTAAACAGACAAATCCCGGCCCGTCGGGCCGCAGGGCTCCCGCCCGGGGGGGCCGCAAACCGGCAGGTGCTCCCGCCAACAAGGACAGCCGGCAGCCGGCCAAACCCCGCCGCAAGCGCAGGGTGGGGGTGCTGCCCATCCTGGCCGGCATGGCCACGGCCTTTGCTTTGGGCAGCGCGATCCTGTGCACCCTCATCTTCGCCAACTCCACCAACCCGCTGTTCAGCAGCAAGGAGGACGTGGAACTGCCCGATTTCACCGGCATGCAGTGGGAGACGGTGAAGGCGGAGTATTCCGGCCAGCTGACTCTGGTGGCCGAACAGGAGTACAGCGATAAATATGAGGCGGGGGTCATCTACTACCAGTCGCCCCGCGGGCCCCGCACCGTCAAGGAGGGCCAGAAGGTCACCGTCAAGGTGAGCCTGGGCACCCTGTATGTGAACGTGCCCGACGTGAGCCAGTGGAAGATCGCCGACGCGGAGCAGGAGCTGAAGGACCTGGGCCTGCAGGTGCGCCGGATGATCGTGGAGGATGACACCCTGGCCGAGGGCACCGTCATCCGCACCGAGCCCGCGGCGGGCGAGAGCATCGCCAGCGGCGAGACGGTGTCGGTGTATGTGAGCCAGAAGAAGATCGACACCGAGACCACCGTGCCGCCGGTGAAGGGCATCTCCCTGGAGGACGCCCAGAAGGCCCTGACCAACAACAACCTGGTGGTCGGCGTTGTCACCGAGGCTTACAGCAGCGACTACGCGGCGGGCGTGGTCATCGACTCCGCCCCGGTGGAGGGCGCCACCGTCAAGGTGTACTCCCAGGTGGGGCTGGTGGTCTCCATGGGTCCCGAACCCACGCCGGAGCCCACGCCGGAACCCACGCCGGAGCCCACCCCCGTTCCCACGCCCTCTCCGGTACCCACTCCGGTCCTGCCCACTCCGGCACCCGCCACTCCGGTGCCGCCCACCGCGGTGCCGCCCACTGCCGTGCCGCCGGCCACCACGCCGGACAACGGGGCCGCTGCCGGCGGCGCCCAGAACGGCCAGCCGGCAGCCGGCACCACCTGATCATCCGCAGAAAACGAAGAGGAGTTTTATGCCTGAGGGATATATCACAAAGGGCATCGGCGGCTTTTACTATGTAAACGCCGAGGACCGCGTGCTGGAATGCAAAGCAAAGGGCATCTTCCGCAAAAAGAACATCACCCCCGTGGCGGGGGACAAGGTCACGGTGGAGGAGGAGGCCGGCAGCTGGGTCATCGCCGACATCCTGCCCCGCAAAAATGTCTTTGTGCGCCCGCCCATCGCCAACCTGGACGTGCTGTTCATCGTGGCCAGCACCACCCAGCCCACCCCCAGCACCCTGGTGCTGGACAAACTCTCCGCCATCGCGGTGGACAAGGGCGTGCAGCCGGTGCTGGTCATCACCAAGAGCGATTTGGCGGGTGCGGAAAAGCTGAAAAACGCCTACGCCCTCTCCGGCCTGCCGGTGATCGTGGCCGACCATGTGTCCGGCGAGGGCCTTGGCGAGATCCGGGGCTGGATCGAGGGGCGGCTGTGCGCCTTCTGCGGCAACTCCGGCGTGGGCAAGAGCACCCTGCTCAACGCCCTGCTGCCCGCCCTCACCCGCCAGACCGGGGCCATTAGCCAGAAGCTGGGCCGGGGCCGGCACACCACCCGGGAGGTGGAGATCTTCGAGGCCTTCGGGGGCCTGGTGGCCGACACCCCCGGCTTTGCCAGCCTGGACACCGGCCGCGCCTGCTATATCCCCAAGGAGAACCTGCAATACGCCTTCCCGGAGTTTGAACCCTACATCCCCCGGTGCCGCTTCACCGGCTGCTCCCACCGCAGCGAGGCGGGCTGCGCCGTGCGCGCGGCGGTGGAGGCGGGCCAGATCGGCCCCACCCGCTACGAGAGTTATCTTGCCATGTACGACGAGGTGAAGGACATCAAGGACTGGGAAGTGCGCTGAGCATTGCACCCAAAAGGCCGGGCCCCGCCCCGGCCTTTTTTCATCCAAAGGAGGGCGGCCATGTCACGCTGTGTCATCATTGGAGCCGGGCCGGTGGAACCGGAACAGAAAACCCTGTTTTTGCCCGGCGATTATATCATCGCCTGCGACGCGGGCTATCAAAACGCCCGGGCGCTGGGGGTCACACCCGATCTGATCGTGGGTGATTTTGACTCCGCCCCCCGCCCGCAGGGAAAAAATCTTGTGGTGCTGCCCGCGGAGAAGGACGACACCGACACCCACTACGCCGCCCGGCTGGCGGCGGAAAAGGGGTTTGGAGAGGCCCTCATCCTGGGGGTGCTGGGCGGCGCGCGGCTGGACCACAGCCTCGCCGCCATCGCCGCCGGTCTCTGGCTGGCAAAGCAGGGCGCGGAGGTGACCATCGCCGGGCGGGGAGCGGTGCTGCGCTATGTGCTGCCCGGCCGGCCGGCGCGGGTGGAGCACGATGCGGCGGCCTATTTTTCCCTTTTCCCGCTGGAGGGCGCGGTCGAAGGGGTGTGCATCACCGGGGCAAAATACCCCCTGCAAAACGCCCGCCTGGTGCCGGACGCCACGCTGGGCGCCAGCAACGAGACGCTGCCCGGCGGCGCCGAGGTGCGGCTGCAAACGGGCAGCCTACTGCTGGTGCGCGCGCCAAAATGAGCCTTTTGAGGGAAAAAACACGCCCTGTGCACATTTTCCGCCCCCACAGGATATAATGGCGTATCCACACAAAAGTGCCATTGAAAAGGGGGATGCGCCATGCAGGTGGTCGTGGTCAAAAGTCCGAAGTGTCTTGCGGGGCTCTTGCGCGCCTTGTTCAAGATCAAAAAAGAGGGGTGAACGCCCCCGTCAGGGCAGCGCCCGCGCGCCGGTGAAAACCGGCGCGCGGGCGCTGCCCTGTTTGTCCCGTTTCGCGGCATATGCCCCCCGCGACGTGAATATACATGTGTCAGAACAAGCGAAAGGGGCGAAACAATGGAACTCAAGGTGTTTAGAGATACCTTATCCACCATGGGCAGCCTGTGGGAGACCAAGGCCGAGCTGCCCATTGAAACGGAACTTCTCATCCCGGACTATCTGCCGCAGGTCTTCAAGATCGTCAAGTGTTTTGTCTATCCGGTCACCCTGCAAAAGCAGGTGGTGCCCGGCCGCCTCACGGTGGAGGGCTATCTGCGCTGTGTGGTCTACTACCAGGCCGAGGAGGAGCAGAGCCTGTGCCAGATCGAGCAGAAGATCCCCTTCACCCGGGCGATGGATCTGCCGGAAGGGGAGCATCAGGGCTATTCGGTCATGGTCAGCGGCGAGGTGGAATATCTCAACTGCCGGGCGGTGAACCAGCGCCGGGTGGACGTGCGGGGCGCCTATGCCCTGGCGGCGCAGGTGTGCGCCCAGAGCGAACAGGAGGTCATCACCGCCCTGGCGGACTGCGGCGCCGAGCAGAAACTCATACCCGTCAACGGGCTGCGCACGGTGGCGAACCTGGATAAGCTGCTCACCGCCGAGGAGGAGGTGCCTCTGCCCGGCCAGGTGCAGGCGGTGATCGACATTTCCGGCGTGGGCCAGGTGGACGAGGTCAAGGTCATCACCGGCAAGGCGGTGGTCAAGGGCCGCATCCAGGTGGCGCTGACCTACCGCAGCCAGCCGGGCTACCAGCTGGAAACGGTGGAACAGGCGGTGCCCTTCAACCAGATCATTGACCTGGACAGCGCCCCCGAGGACGCCACCGCCTTCGCGGAGGTGGAGATGATCGGCTGCACCCTCACCGCGGCGGCGGGGCAGGAGGGAGCCAGCACCCTCACCGTCACCGCCATGCTGCATCTGCGCATGGTGCGCCAGGTGGAGTGCTATGTGGTCAGCGACGCCTTCTCCACCCAGTACAGCGCCGACGTCACCTACAAGACCGTCACCGCCGAACAGCTGGCCGAGACGCTGAACCGCACGGTGGAGGCCACCGCCTCCGGCACCCTGCCGGACGAGGGCGCCCGGCTGATCGGCTGCCTGGTCACGCTGCATCCCCTGGAGTGGGTGGCGGCGGAGGGCGGCGGCGTCAGCCTGGGAGGGCGTGCGTGCGCCCATGTGCTGTGCATGAATTCCCTGGGCGAGATCGACTGCTACGACAAAACCTTCGACTACCAGCTGCCCGACGTCTGGCCCGGCACCGCCGACCAGTACCGCGCCGAGTGCTGGCCGGTGGTGGTGGCGGCCCAGCCGGTGATCAGCGGCGGCGAGGTGACGGTGCGCGTCTCCGTCCGGGTGCGGGGCCTGGTGTTCCGCCGCACCAAGGAGACGGTGGTGGACACCATCGCCTGCGAAACCGCGCTGGAGAACCCCGAGCCGGACGTGGCCCTGCGCATCTGCTACGCCGCGGCGGGGGAGAACATCTTCGACATCGCCAAGCACTACCATGTGCCCCCGGCGGCCATGATGAAACTGAATCACCTGGAGGACCTGCAGCTGGCCGCGCCGGTCCGGCTGCTGGTGCCCATGACCGTTTGAAAGGAGGTCGGCGTATGGAAAGCAGCAACGTGTACAAGGACATCGCGGCCCGCACCGGCGGCGACATCTACATCGGCGTGGTGGGCCCGGTGCGCACCGGCAAGAGCACCTTTGTGAAGAAGTTCATGGAGGAACTCATCCTGCCCCGGCTCACCGTGCCCGCGGTCAAGACCCGCGCCCGGGACGAACTGCCCCAGTCGGCGGCGGGGCGCACCATCATGACCACCGAGCCCAAGTTCATCCCCGAAACGGCGGTGACGGTGGAAC